>JBEKDP010000018.1:0-14017 GCA_050014295.1 Dehalococcoidia bacterium
TCCCAGGTCAGGTTCTTCGGCTTGGGAACGACATTGAAGGCGGGGACTTTGGCGTATTCGGCATTGGCACCGTCGAGGGGGCCGGTCTGGAAACCCCATATCCTGAACTGACGGCAGAAGAAGACCTCGCCGCGCGCGCAGGCCTCGCAGACGCCGCAACTGAAGCTGCTAAAGACGACAACCTCGTCGCCAACCTTGACGTTCGTCACCTCGCTGCCGACCTCGACGACCTCTCCCGCGGCATCGCTGCCTGAGATGTGGGGCATGATCACGGACACGCCGGGCAGCCCGCGGCGAGCCCAGATGTCGTTGTAGTTGCAGCCGGAGGCCTTGATCTTGAGCAAGACCTCGTTGGGGGATATCTGTGGCTCCGGGACATCCTTGTACTGCAAGACATCGATGCTGCCGTGCTCATCGAAGACGACTGCCTTCATCTCGGCTCATCCTTTCTCTGTCATGGTCTCAGGACCAACGGCGAAGTCTAGGGAGATGTTACTTGAAGGCCGGAAAGTAGTCCACTCCGGCAAGACGCCAAGATCGACGACGACGCCGTTGCTTGCGGCCAGACGCTCCGTTCTACTCCCAGCGGTAATCGCTTGCAGAGCAGAGGAATCAAACCATACGGAGCGCTCCCTGAACTGCCGAAGAATGTAGTAGACAACGTCCTTGGCCCGGCGCCAAGACGATCTACAGTCACGCCCGGCAGCGGGCAGGGGGAAGCGGGGGGATATGGTCTATCCGATGGACCCCGATCTGCCACCCGAGGACGACGGCCTCGAAGAGGCGGTCGAACTCGTGACCGAGGAGATCGACCCTCCGCCGCCGATGGCTGAGGGGAGCGACCCGCCGATGCCAGCGGCCGACGAGAACCTGCCGGACGCGATGGCTGCCTGGACAGAAGCCCTTCGCTCCGTCCAACGAAGCATCGACGGAGCGGCCGAGGCAATCCGCTTCCTCCGAGGCACCATCCAGCAGATGGCGCCTTTGCTACAGAGCCTCGGCGGCCTGGAAGACGCACTCCAGGGCTTCTCGGGACGTGACACGCGACCGACGCCGGCAACGCCGGAGGGCGTCGAGGAAGCTGGCCCGCCTTCTCCCCCAGAGCAGATCGGGGGGGACCTGCCAGATCACGTCATCCCGCTCACGCAGCGAATCGTTCAGGAAGCCCACTCCGAGCAGGGCTGGCAGACCTGGCGGCGCAAGCCGACCACCAGAGATAAGCCCGCTCCTTGGGAGGAGGCCGACGAGACTCCGGTGATGCCCGTCGGGCCGCCGCGAGCGACCCTCAAGCCCGTGACCCTAATTCCCGACGAAACGCCGGCCCCTTACGCTTACAAAGTAACGGTGGAGGACCGCAAGAGCCCCATCGAGCTGGTGCAGCTCCATCAGGCCTTCAGCAGCATTCCGGCGGTTCGGAACCTGTCGCTGCTCAACTACCTCAATGGTGTCGCCTCCATAGCCCTGGAGACCACTGAGGAGATCGAGCCGCCGGAATTCGAGAGCGCCATCCGGAAGACGATGAAGCGAAACTGCAGCGTTCTGCCGCACGAGTCGAACACGATACTGATTCAGGTAGGGGAGTAGCTCTTTTTGAGAGCGTGGTTTGGGAGGGTCAGGTGCAAGGGAAAGAGGATGTCGCGCGAACTCCGCTGCGAGCGGGCATCGGCAGGTGGTTGCGGGGGGAAACGGATCGCACAGGAGGCTCGACGATGAGCCGTTCTAATACCAAAGATCAAGGCGGCGAGCCCGCTGACGATGCGGCGGACCAAGACACCATAGCCCTCCGCCACCAAGTAGAGCGGCTGCGAGAGCTCAACATGCTCGCCCTCTTCCTCCACAGCGCTGGGACCAGCGCCGAGATAATGGCCCTCTTCCTGGACAAGGCGCCCCACATCAGCGGCGCCAAGATAGTCTATCCCCTGCTCCTCGACAGGAGACGCGATGTCCTCCACGCCAAGCCACTCGAAGGAACGAACGACCCGCGTCTTGACCAGGCATCGCTAGCCTTCGAAGCGGAAATGACGCAGCTGGAGTTCCCGCTCTACCTGCGGAGCACCCGCCGCATCGTCCTGGAAGGGGGCGAGGTGCTCATGACGAGTTCCATCCGCGACCTCGCCGAGGACGTGCTCGGCAGGCAGAGCTGTGAGAGCGGACAGAAGAAGCTCGACGTCAAGAAGCTGGCGATGGTCCCTCTGGTGATGAACGCGGAGCCGCTGGGCCTTGTGACCTTCATGTTCGACCACGAGGACATCGACGTGGAGATGCTGGAGTTGCTCGCGGGACACTGCACCCTGGCCCTCAAGGCGGCCGTCGACCAGGAGACGGCAGGAAGGTTCGGCGAGGTGGATGAGGTGACCTGGTTGCACAATCGGCGCTATTTCGTCGACACGCTGTCGGAGGAGATAGTGCGGGCGCATCGCTATAATCGGTCTCTCTCTGTCGTCCTCCTCGATATCGACGGCTTCACCGCCTTCAACGAGGGCTACGGCCCTTCGATGGGTGACAGGCTACTCCGCTCAGTCGGCATGACGCTCGCCGCCTCACTTACCGAGCCGGAGGTGGCCGTACGCTACGGCAACGACGAGTTCGCCCTGATCCTCCCCGAGAGCAGTCGGGCCAACGCCGTCGCCTTGACCAGCAAGCTTATGGCGCAGGTGGGACAGGTGACAGTGTTCGGCGGCACTGGACCCCCTGAACCGGTCACCGCTAGCGTCGTCATAGTCTGCTATCCAGAGGACGGCGTCACCCGCGACGAGTTGGTGGAGGCGGCAGAATCCGGCCTCGCGGCCACGAAACGGGAGAAGAGCGACATCAACAGCTCAAGCGCCAGTTCAGGGCTGGGGTGGGCCTCTCAAGCCGTATAACTCTCCAACGCCAGCGCTCGCTGAGGCCGTCCCCATGCCTCTATCCTTTCGTCAAGTCCGCACACGTGATATGCTCATCACACCTCTGTTCACCACAAGCGGAAGGCTGCATCGAGGGGGGCTGCGGGAGGCGGCCTAGGGTAGCGATGAAGTGGAATCGGTTCAGGAAGCGGGTGCCATCGAACCTTTGCCGCAAGCTCCTGCTTGGGCTAGCGGTACTTTTTGCTTCTCCACTTACTGGCTGTAGGGGAAGCGGGAACGCGAACCTTCTCGTCAACCCCGGCTTCGAGGACGGCTCCGAACCTTGGTATTCGATGACAACCGCCGGTTGGGGCCAGCCGTTCGACGTCAGCGACGCCATCGCGCATTCGGGCAATCACAGCGCCCACCTCAAGCTGATCCCGCCTGCCGCGCCAGCCGCAGACGATGTCTTCGGCGCGGTCCAGGACCTACCGGCGAACCAGTTCCCCGAGTTCGTCTCCGGCTTCTATCGGGTGGAGAACTGGCAGAAGGCAACGCCACTCCAATACCTCCAGTTCGTTGTCATCGCCTTTACCACCGATCCGACAACTGGAGCATCGAGCAACACCCAGATCCGGTATCTGTTGGCCGGGATCGACACCGAGCCCTTTCGCATTGACAACGCGAAGTTCGTCTTCCTGACCAAGGCGGAGCCGGCGGTCGGCGAGTGGGTTTACTTCGAGCGGGATGTGCAGGAGGATTTCGTCCAGCTCTGGGGCAGCGTGCCGCAGGGGCTGGACCACGTGAGGATGTTCTTCGAGGCGCGGTACGACTCGCCAACAGCGACGCAGCCGCAGATCGGCGGAGACGTCTATTACGACGACCTTTACGCCGGCCCCAAGGCCGACGCACCGAAGCACCAGTAGACTCTGCTACGTTATCGGGGGCGGCGCCAGCCAATCGTAGCCGATGGCGGGGTCGTCGTAAGGAATGCGCCCCTCCTCCTTGACGTCGTACACCTTCGATGTCAGGTAGACGAGATGGACGGGGCCGCCCGTCGCCTTGCAGCCGTGTGCAACGCCTGCGGGTATCTTCAGCAGCCGCGCCGGGTAGTGATCCCCCAGGAAGACCTCCTGAAGTTCCCCTCGCGTCGCCGATCCCTCCCGACCATCGTAGAGGGCGACCTTCAAGTCGCCGCTGACCACGTACCACCAGTCGATCTGCGTCGGGTGGACGTGCCAGGCTTTGACCACGCCGGGGAACATCAGGGAGTGGCTCACCTGCGCCCAGCCCTCGGACGCGATCTCCTCCGTGCCGCGGACGATCTCGCGGAAGAAGCCACGCTCATCGGCATGCGTGACCAGCTCCTTCGTCTCTACGCCTTCAATCATGGACCAAGCCTCTCCTCGCGTCAGCCCCCGTAGTATAGCGCAAGCGGCGTTCGCGGCAATATGCATGGTCCCCCTACTTGTCCCCGGCCAGATTCGGCGACAACTTGTTTCCTGCATGATCCCGAATCTCGTTCCGCAGGCTCCTTATCCTTCTTGGCAGACAACCCCCAGCCGAGGCGTCCGCTCCATGGCCCCTGGGGACGAATCACCCACCCCATACCGCCGTGACCTCGGGAGCTAGCTCGAACTCCAGCAACACCGCTGATCTGTGACTGGAGAGGCCCGCAAGGTCACGAATCCTCATAAGATGACTGCGTAGAGGTGCTTGTCGATGGCGGCACTAACCACCATCCCGCCGTACCACGCGTAATACTCTTGCAGGTCTGTGCCACCGCCGGCGAAACTGATCCTCACGGGCGCTCGAACTAGCAACATCTTCTCTATCTCCAACTAACTGCGACGAGGGATCCGGCTGAATAGAAGCAGGGCGAACAGCGTTCCTCAGCTTGCCCAGAGCCAAGTCGCGCTGCGCTTGCTGGTAGCGTTCAGGGGAACCGATATCCAGGAAGTACGCTGGGTGAATGTAACCGCCGACGACCGCCTTCTCCTGCAGTAGGAGAGGGATAACGTCAGTGCCGAAATCGAAGAATGAGTCCTCCGGAATGAGGCCAAGGACCGACGGCTCCACGACGTAGACGCCGGCGTTGGCCCAACGGGAGAAGACCTGCTCAGGCGCTGGTTTTTCCTGAAAGCGCCGCACCGCGCCGTCGTCCACCTCGGCGATGCCGCAGCGCTCCGGCTCATCTGTCCGGTAGAGGGCCAGCGTCAGGTCCGCCCCCCTACGCCAGTGGAAAGCAGCAAGGGCGGAGAGATCGATATCCGTCAGGACATCGCCGTAAAGGACATAGAAAGTGTCATCGAAGAACTCCTCCAGCTTCTTCACCGCTCCGGCAGAGCCGAGCAACACATCCTCCCGCGAGTAAACAATCCTCACCCCAAACCGCGAGCCGTCCCCCAAGTACGAACGTATGACTTGCGGCCGATGGTGAAGGTTGACGCCGATCTCACGGACACCGTGGAGGCGAAGCAGATCAATCTGATGGGCAATGAGCGGCCGGCCACAGAGATCGAGCATGGGCTTAGGAATGTTACGCGTCAGAGGATGCACGCGCCCGCCTTCGCTCGCAGCCAGGATCATCGCCTTCACGCCGCCCTCTCCTTCCGCCCGTTGCCGATCGCCGTTGCCATATGGGAAAGGTCAGTCTGCAACTCGAGACCGCCCCCCACTTGCTTGCCATCGAGCGTCGACGAGACGAGCTTCGCCCCCTCCGGCAAGCTGAAACGCAGTCGCAGCGGCATAGCGCCGGTGGTACATGAAGCGAAGCTCCTTCGCCGCTCCCTTGAGCAGGCTAAGAAAACGGCCGAAAACCGTCTTGCCACTCTCCCCGCTGATATTATCGGCGCCGACGCTCCTCCCGTTGACTTCGATGGCCGAGAGGCGGCTGTACTGATTGGAGTCGAAATCCATGTTCGGCTTTCCCGCTCCGGCCCGTGTGGCGGGGTTATGTCAAGTACAGCAGGGTTATACCTCTCTGGGCGTAGGGCCTGCGGCAGCCCGAATATCGCCGGGGGCGGATCGTAAATAAGGGATGCGCCGTGCTGCCTGCGGCCAGGCAGGCCGACTACACTGGCGCAGAACAGGACATTGCTCTGGAGGAAGGAACAGCCATGAGCGAGACTATCTCAGCGCTTCGGCGCCAACTCACCGTCACAGTGATTATCGCCATTATCGTGACACTGGGGGCCGGTGCGCTGTTGCTGCACAGCGCGCCCACCAGCGCCGCCCCCGTACAGGTGCAGAAGGCCTACAGCGGAACATATGGGGGCAACAGCGTCCAGGCCACCTTCGGCACCACGCCGGTCGCTGGCCACCTGCTGGTCGCAGTCGTCGGCGCAAGCGCGGACACCGTGCCCACCATTGACCTGCCGAGCGGCACCGGCTGGCAAACCGCCATCAATGAGAGCGGAGGGAGCTCCACCCAACCTTGCCAGGCCATCTTCTACAAGATAGCCGGCAGCTCAGAGCCCACAACGGTCACTGTCACCGTCTCGACCGCTCCTACCGTGCTGGGGCTGCAAATCTACGAATACAGCGGTGTGGCCACTACCTCGCCGCTCGATCAGACAGGCTCGTCGACGGGCACCGGCACGGCCGTGTCCTCAGGGACCACCGCGACGACCACGCAGGCCAACGAGCTCCTCATCGCGGGGGTGGTCACCCAGGTCAACACTAGCTTCAACAACACCTGGGCCAACTCCTTCACTGAACAGCAGGACTTCACGGCGGGGACCGGAACAATACTCACTTACGGCGGCGCAGACCTCGTGGTGACCTCAACCGGCACCTACTCTACAACGGCGACTGCGGGCGTGTCCGGAGCCTGGCGCGGGCAGATCGCCACGTTCTACCAGGAGGCGCCGCCGACAGACACCCCGACGGCCACGCCGGTGCCGCCTACGCCGACCGATACGGCCACGCCGACGCCGACCGATACGGCCACGCCGACGCCTACCAATACCGCCACGCCGACACCGACCGATACGGCCACACCGACGCCCACCAACACGGCCACGCCGACACCGACTGACACGGCCACGCCGCCTGCAAGACTCCACAGGATCAGCTTCCTTAAGAGCTGCGACAGCCCGACGGTCGTAGGACAACCATACACTTGCACGTTTCAGGCCATAAACACGATCGACACGGCACTTGACACCTTGACGATCACGTCGGTGGTGGATGTTGTGCACGCCGAGGGCAGTGACGTTACTTCTGGCAACTTGTTGCCAACGCCGACTTCCCTCACTTTGGGTGGGGGGGCAACCTGCAACGCTGGCCAGACACTCTGTACCCTCCCGTTCGGCGCTTCCGTCACTTTCACCGCTACCCTCTATACTGTTCAACCTGGTGATCCCAACCCACTGACCGACACGGCGACATTGACCTGGCAGGATACTTGCTCGGGCGGCACTCCCAGTTCGAACTGTACGCTAGGTGACCAGCAATCTATCACTGGTTCCCAGACTGAGGTGCAGACGCCGACGCCGACTGACACCGCCACGCCGACGCCGACAGACACGGCGACACCAACGCCGACCAACACTGCCACGCCTACGCCGACCAACACTGCCACGCCCACGCCGATCAACACTGCCACACCGACGCCGACCAATACCGCCACACCCACGGCTACGGACACGCCGACGGTGACGAATACGCCAACGGTGACGAATACGCCGACTATCACGCCAACGCCCCAGCCGTCCAGCCACAGGCGCGCGACGAGCACACCAACACCGAAGCCGCCAACGGCCACGCCGCTGCCGCCCACTCCCGCCTCTCTGCTGACGCTCCCGGCGCCTAACCCGCCTATGGCCCCGGTGGGCGGCGTGGGCCCGCAAATAGTCGCGCCAGCCACCGGCGAGCCTACGGAGGCAAGCGCCAACCTGCCCTGGACAATCATCGGGCTGGCGATAGCGGGCGCTCTCGGCGTAGTCGCGGCGCTCGGTGGATACCGCCTGTGGTCGGGCAAGACCGGAGGATTCGGTCCTCGCTGAACGCGCTCTGACCCTCCCCTCAGGTTCGGCGAACAGCGCCGGGTGTGAGGTGCGAACAGCAACTCCGCGAGTGAGACTTGGGGCAGAAGAGGCTATGCTTGCGGACTATGGCGCTCGGCGGTGTGCTGGGAACAGAGTTCGCCTTCAAACTGCCGCAGCGCCTCCCACTGGCCATTCGTGAGGGTGGCCCAAGGCCTTTGCCGCCTGACCGCGCTATAGGCGTCACCAAGCGGGTAGCCTACGGCCATGAGGATGCCGCAAGTCAGGCAGGGACTGCGGCCAACGCCGCTGCGGCAGTGCACGTATGTCTTGCGCCCGGCGGCGATCTCGTCGAGCGCCCACTTGGTAGCGGCCCGAAACTGCTCCTGCGTAGGCGCTTTGAAGTCGTCGACTGCGACGTGATAGAAGTGGATATCCCGCCGCGCGAGTTCCCCCTCGTCGTCGGAGGCCTCACTGCGGACGTCGATGACGCTGCCGATGCCGGCATTCTGCAGTAGGTGAAGCTGCCACTCGTAAAAGCTTGGGCCCAGCGCCAGCTCCGGCGTTATCCAGACTACGAGCTTTGGGGGCCGTATCCTTTGCCACAGGCGTCGAAGCATATCGCCTCCGCAGGCCTAGTCCAAGGCGTCTTGCACCAGCGCTCCGAGCTCCGGGTCGTCGCTGCTGACCGGCCGCGCGGGCGTGCCGGCGACGACCGTGTTGCTGGGCACGTCGTGGATGACGACGGAGTTGGCACCGATCCTGACGTTATCGCCGATCTTTATCGGCCCGAAGGCCCTGGAACCGACGCCGACAAAGACGTTGTCGCCGACGGTCGGCCCGATGAGCCCCTCCACCGGATGAGCGGTGCGACTCTTGTGCGCCAGACCAAAGCCGCTCCAGGGATTCAGCGTGCAGTTGCGGCCGACCTTCACCTCGCCGGACATCATCACTTCACCGTGGGAAATGCACAGGCCGGGGCCGACGCTCACGTTGTCCGCGATCTGCACCCGCCAGACCAGCATGTTCAGCCAGTCCACGGCGCGGGGCAAGATGGGTATATGGTGCTGACGCAGCCAGCACTTGAATCGGTAGAGAACGACCGCGGAGAAGGGAAACATCCAGAGAGCGGCAATGAAGCGGCGCGTATCGAAGATCCAGGTGGCGCGGAAGATGCCCTTGCCCTCCCTCACGCCCGTGAGCGCCGCATACACCCTGAAGTCTTCGCGGAGGTTCTCGAACATCGGCTCAACGCGCCCGCGGCCTAGTCGCCGTCCCGCTGCGCGCGGCCCTTCTTCGCGAGCGGCTTCTGGGGTATGGCGCGGGCGGGCACGCCCACAGCCGTGTGGTTCGCCGGGATATCCGTGATGACGACGGCGTTGGCGCCGATCTTGACGTTGTCGCCGATCGTGATCGGCCCGAGCACCTTCGCGCCGGTGCCGATGTAAACGTTATCGCCGAGGGTAGGGCCGCGCAGGCTGAAACCGATCTTGCTGCCCGTACCGAGGCCGATGGTGACGTAGGGGTTGATCGAGCAGTTCTTGCCGATCGTCGTCCCGCCGTCGATGATGACGTAGCCGTGAGCAAGACAGAAGCCGCGGCCGATCTGTACGTGGTCGCCGATGATAACCCCCCAGAAGAGGCGGTTCAATGTGTCGCAGAGCTGGGGCAAGAGTGGGATGTGGTTGCGCCGGGCCCACGTCTTGATCCGGAACGATACGACCGCCGTCCAGGCCCCCCGCAGGACAATCGAGTCGATCCGCTCCCAGCGCCGCGATAGCTCTCCCCGGTTCGGGTCGGGGAGCCACGTGAAGCCTGAGTAATGGTAGGCGTCGTAGTCGGAGCGGATCTCGTTCCAGACGTTATCGCTCATGCCTGCCCCTTCCGGGAAGCGCCCGCCTCACCAGACTCTCGGCGGGCCGATCCAGCGTCACTCCTCCGCCCAGGCAGGGGTCTTGACGGCGGTGAGGAGGACATAGAACTCCTCGAACCCGACCGCTGCGCCGAGCCAGCGCTCCCAGCGATACTGGCTCCCCCGGTTTCGGTTGGCAAGGCTTTCGATGACGCTGGAGACGATGCCTCCGGTCAGCCGGGGCCGCTGGCCGAGCCGGAGCGTCGTCAGATGGAGCTTGGCCTGCTCCATCTCGAAGGCGGCGCCGGCAGGATGATCGGGGTTCTTCTCCGGGTCGAAGAACTCGAACGTCTCGATGGTGAACGGCCGCGACTGCCCCGGATTGCGTGAGGTAGCCCACATCGATGAAGCGTGGGGCAGCCAGACATGCACCAGCGCCCCCGGACGGCAGACGCGCCAGACCTCGTTCATCGCCGCCACGAAGTCACGCGCGCTCTCCAGCGTGTGGTCGAGGTAGATCTCCTCGACGCTGTCTTCTTTGAAGGGCAAGCCCCATTGCAGGTCGGCCAGCACGGCCACACCAGCGCCGGCTTTGCGGCTGACCCTAATGGCACCGCGGTGTCTCCGCGTCCCGTCAATCTCTAGGGTGATCATCTCGGCGTCATGCCTCCAATCAGGTTAGGATGATACCGCATGGCCGATAAGGGCTGCAATCCTCGACAGATACTCGTGGACCACGGGCTGCGACTTCCCCTCGAGCTGCACTTTGCCGTGGTGGAGGAGGATGGCCCGCTCGCAGAAGCGGGTCACGCTGCCCAGATCGTGGGAGACGAGGACGATGGTGACGCCCTGGGCGCGCAGTTTAGCGATGTGGTCGAAGCACTTCTCCTGGAACTCTCCGTCACCCACCGCGAGCACCTCATCGACGAGCAGCACATCGGCGTGGACGTGTACGGCAACCGAGAAGCCCAGGCGAATGTACATGCCGGATGAATAGGTGCGCATCGGCTCATCGATGAAGTCGCCCAGCTCCGAGAAGGCGATGATATCCGGCAGGACCTGCGCCGCTTCGCGACGTGTTAGGCCGAGGAGTACGGCGTTGAGGATCGCGTTTTCGCGGCCCGTGATCTGCGGATGAAACCCGGCGCCCAGCTCCAGCAACGCCGAGATGCGTCCGTTGACGTTGATCTTGCCACGCGTCGGGCGCGCCAGGTCGGCCATTATCTTCAGCAGCGTGCTCTTCCCAGAGCCGTTCGGCCCGATGATGCCCATGCTCTCCCCTCGCCTTACCGTGAACGAGACGTCGTCCAGCGCCCAGAACGCCTTCCGACTGCTGTCGCGCCACAGAAACGACGGCAGATGAAGAACGGTCGTCTTCAGGTCCGTCGGACGCTGAGAGCGAAGGTAGTAGCGCTTGGAGATGCCTTCGAGTGAGATGGCGGTGCCGTCAGAGAACATCGGCGAAACCCTTCTCCAGGCGACCAAAGACGAAGCTGCCGAAAAGCACCGCGACCACCGTAAAGGCAACGCACGGCCAGAGGTCGACAGGCGTCGGCAGTTCGTTGCGGGCGAACAGATTGCGCCAGGCTTCGATAAGCGAGGCCATTGGGTTGATGAGGGCAACGTTCTTGTAACGGCCGAGGGCGCTTATCGGGTAGATGATAGGGGTCATGTAGAACGCCAGGCTCAGGAAGACGTCCAGCAAGTGTTCGAGGTCGCGGAAATAGACGTCGATTGAGGAAACGATGAGAACGGTCCCCATCAGCAGCGCCAGCTCTACCAGCGTCAGCAGGGGGATACCGATGAGCCAGGTGTAGTTCGGCCTGTAACCCGCCACCAGGACGATTATCATGATGATAGGTATCGTAAGCAAGAAGTGCACCATGTTGTTCGCGACGGTGGCAAAGGGAAGCACGTAGCGGGGGAAGTGCACCTTCTTGATCAGATTGCCGTTGTTGGCGATGGCAGGCGTCGCCATGAGCGCCGACGTCTGGAACCAGGACCAGGGGAAAAGCGCTGGCAGGAGCACGAGCTGATAGGGAATGTCAGTCTGTATCCTCGCCACGTGGCTGAGAATCACGTAGAGAACGAGCCCCAGCAGCAGCGGCTTGATCACCGACCAGACGAAGCCGAGCACGGTGTCCTGGTATTTGAGCTTCAGCTCCCTGAGGGTGAGAAGGTATAGAAGTTCCCAGGTCCTCCGGAATCGTCCAGGAACGATGATGGCGTGCCACCCCTCTTCTGATCTGCCGTTGGAACTAGACTAGCAGGCGCACGCTGAACAATCAACCGAGACGCCCCGAACGAGCCGGGGCTTGAACGTTCGAGCGGCTGCGGTTAGGTTGAAGCAGAGATGCCAAGAGAGAAGAAGACAGCGCCCATCGCGCCCGCAGATCCCAAGCCGCCGGAACTGGTGGAGAACCCGCCCGTCCGCTTCGCTCATGAGAGCGAGGAGGAATTCGCCAAGATCCTCGACTTCTACGGAATCGTCTGGCAGTACGAGCCGCGCACGTTCCCCCTGCGCTCCGAAGGCGACCGCGTGACGGAAGCCTTCACGCCTGACTTCTACCTGCCCCACATCGACACCTACATCGAGCTGACAACGCTCAAGCAAGACCTGATGACGGAGAAGCACCACAAAGTGCGCCTGCTGCGTGAGCTCTACCCAGGCGTCGAGATCAAGCTGCTGAACAAGCGCGACTACCTGCGTCTGCTCGCGAAATACGGCTTCGGGCCGCCGTCCTCCAAGCGAATCGAGGGCATTCACCGCGTTCTCGTGAGCGCGCCGCAGTTGAGGCGGCGGGTCAAGGAGCTCGGTGCTCAGATCTCCAAAGACTACACCGGCAAGACGCCCCTGATGATCGGCGTCCTCAAGGGGGTCGCCTGCTTCATGGCCGACCTGATGCGCCAGGTGTCGCTGCCGGTGGCGATCGACTTCATGGCGATATCGTCGTTCGACAACACGGAGACCGGATACGTCCGCATCCTCAAGGACCTGGACGAGAACATTGAGGGGCGGGATGTGCTAGTCGTCGAGGACATCGTCGACACCGGGATGACCCTAAACCACCTGCTGGCCTACCTGCGGGCGCGGCAGCCGGCGACGCTGAAGGTGTGCACGCTGCTGGACAAGCGGGCGCGGCGTCTGGTGGACGTGCCGCTAGACTACGTGGGTTTCGAGATAGGGGACGAATTCGTTATCGGCTACGGGCTCGACTACCGGCAGCTCTACCGCAACCTGTCGTTCATCGCGACGCTGAAGCCGGGCTGGATGGAGCAAGTGGCATTGGAGGCAAAGTAATGCCCCAAGTAACCTCTCCGCGCTTCGGCTTCATCCTCCTCCGGCTCTTCCCTCGGCCAGGGTTTGGGGCCCTCGCCTCAGGCCTCCCCGGACTCGTCCACCGGTAAACCACGGTTCCGCCACTCGGGGCATCCCTAACAGTACAATAGTCGGCAGGATTTGTCAATACCTGTTGCCGCCGATTTGCGGCCTTTTTGCCCGTCGATCGTTAACCACCAGGTGGCCTCCGCATCAAACAGGGCTTACGCCTACTCGCCGCCCCAAGCGCGCCCCTGAAAGAGCACCGACTCCCGCCACTTGGGCAAGAGCGCTCCCTTAGGGGCCGAGGCCGGCGGCGGCGTTCTCCTGCCAGCGCTTCAAGTCGAACGGATAGTCGTCGGCTATCTGCTCGCGCCGCACCTTGCGCAGCGGCGTCTTCGGCAGGGGCGCATCTGTAAGCAGCGTGCGGGCCGTCCGCTTGTAGGGCGCCAGTGCCTCCTCAGCGCCATCGATCTCCGACTCCACGAGCGCCCGCAGCGACTCCACGTCCAGCGAGTGGCCATCGACGTTAAGGCGCTGTGAGGCGGCAAGGTAATTGGGGTAGACGACCGCCCACACCTGCGTCCTGTCGCGCACCGTCCGGCTCACTACGCACACGTCCTCGATGACGGGACTCGTGTGCAGTCGCTCCTCCAGTTCATCCGGGTGGACCTTCTCGCCGGAGTCGAGGACGATCACGTACTTGCTGCGACCGGTGATGAAGACGTTTCCGCGCCGGTCGATGCGACCGACGTCGCCGCTCCGAAACCACTCGCCGAGCATCGCCGCCTTCGTCTCCGCCTCGGCCTTCCAATAGCCGGCCATCACGTTGGGGCCACGGACGATCAGCTCACCCTCATTCTGAAGGCGAACGTGAATCCCCTTCTCAGGCACGTCGACCAGATCGACCTCGATGCCGGGAAGGGGCTGCCCCACCGTTCCGACTTGTCGCTCATAGTAATTGGTAAAGCGGAAGCGGGAGAGGGAGAAGCGCTGGCCGCAGACTATGGGCGCCGTCTCGGTGAGGCCCCAC
>JBEKDP010000019.1:0-13829 GCA_050014295.1 Dehalococcoidia bacterium
AAGCAGGGCGACGTGCTTGCGGAGATAGAGTCCGACTCGCTGCAGAACTCTGTGACGAATGCGCAGGTGAACCTGGCGAGCGCGCAGGCCAAGCTGAACACACTGCTGCAGGGCAGCACCGCCTCCCAACTCGCGGCCGCAGACCAGAGCGTGGTCCAGGCGCAGGCAAACTACGATACGGCCATTCAAGCCCTCCAAGACCTGTCGAACCCGCCGACGGCTTCAGCGCTAAGCGCGGCCCAACAGGCCGTCACCCAAGCGCAGTCGCAGGTCACAGAAGCGCAGAACGCGCGGGCGAAGCTGGATACCACCAGCGCCGACGCCGTCACCGCCGCTGAAGCAGCAGTGGAAAAGGCGCGGTCGGCTCTCGACAGCGCCGAGCGCGCAGCCTCCAACGCGGCCGCGGACTACCAGGATTGTCTAGCCGCGCCGCCGACCTCCGACCCAGCTTGTAGAACTGCCTCGTCGAAGAAAGACGATGCAGACGCAGCGGTCAACTCAGCGCAGGACGACCTTTCGACGGCCAAGGACAACCTCGCCACGGCGAAGGCTGGCCCCACCGCAGCCGATATCTTCTCAGCCGAGGCAGCTATTACATCGGCGCAACAGGGGCTCCAAACGGCCAACGATAAGCTAGCCGAGCTAACCGCCCCTCCAACAGACGAAGTGGTGCAGCAGGCGCAGGACAAGGTCGCTACGGCGGCAGCGGGGCTTTCTGCGGCGCAGGCGAATCGGACCCAGGTCTATGCGGGCTCGACCGCGTCGGACATACAAGCTCAACGGAGCCAGGTCCAGCTCGCCCAGTTGTCCCTCACCCAAGCCCAGACGGCGTTGCAGGGAGCGCAGATAATCGCGCCGTTCGATGGTACTGTGGCCGCGGTGAACATCCACGTGGGTGACGTGGCTGGGTCAAGCTCAAGCAGCACGTCCGCGCCGATCATCCTTAACACGCCGAACGCTGTTGTCCTGAACCTGAGTATCGGCGAAACTGACCTGCCGAACGTCAAGGCCGGCGAAACGGGCACAGCCTCATTCGACGCCATCTCCGGAACGGTGTTCCCCATCGTGATCGACTCAGTCGGCACGAACCCAACGACGACTCAAGGGGTGGTCACGTACCAGGCGCTGGCACACATTGTTTCCGGGCAAAGCGTCGGTGCGGAGGCGCAAGGGACTCCAAACGCTACCCCGAATGCCGCGCCAACCGCCACCGCAGTCGCGCAGCCGATTCCGGGCATGAACGCCACGGTGACAATCATCACTGCCCAAAGCCAGAACGTGCTCATTGTTCCAACCGCCACCATCCAGAGCTCCGGGGCGGACAAAGTCGTCGTTATTCAGAATGACGATGGGTCGACGGAGCGGCAGGTGGTCCAGACGGGGCTCAGCGATGGGACGCACACCGCGATCGCGGACGGCCTGCAAGAGGGCCAGACAGTGGTCATCCCGGGAGCCACGACAACGTCAAGCCAGTCGTCACAGACCGCAAGCGCAACGGCCGCGCCCCTGTTCGGCGGCTCGACCGATGGCGGCGCGATACCAGGTGGCGGGCCTCCGGGGGGGAACTAGGTGATGATTCGACTTCAAGGCGTAACCAAGGTATATCGCGCCGGCGACGTTCCGGTGCCCGCACTACGCGGCATCGACCTGGACATCCAGCGCGGCGAGTTCCTAGCGATCATCGGGCCGTCCGGCTCCGGCAAGTCAACACTCATGCACATCCTGGGCTGTCTCGATAAGCCCACGCGTGGCAGCTATCAGCTTGAGGGTCACGACGTTCACCGGATGACGGAGGCTCAACTGGCAAGGATTCGCGGCCGTCGTATCGGCTTCGTGTTCCAATCGTTCAACCTGCTATCGCGCTGGCCGGCCGTTTCCCAAGTGGAGCTGCCCCTCATCTACCGCGGTGCGCACAATCGCCGGCGGGCGGCCCTACACGCGCTGGCCGAGGTGGGACTGCGCGGTCGCGCCCACCATCGTCCGACGCAGCTCTCCGGCGGCGAGCAGCAGCGGGTCGCCATCGCCCGCGCGCTGGTCACGAACCCGGCGCTGATCCTGGCGGACGAGCCGACCGGCGCCCTCGATTCGAAGACTACCGCCGACTTGATGGACATGTTCGTCCGCCTGAACAGCACGCGCGGCATCACAATAGTTTTGGTGACCCACGAGCTGGAGGTAGCCGCCTACACTCATCGAGTGATCCAGATGCGTGACGGACGTATCGTCTCGGATGGACCACCTGAGCACCTCGGCTTGCCGTCTGCTCCGGCGGTGCCCATTGCAGGGGGGGTGGCGATATGATTGTTCTCAGCATGATCCAGTCGGCTGTGATGGCGCTCACCACGAACAAGCTGCGTACCGTTTTGACGATGCTCGGCATCGTCATCGGCGTCGGCGCCGTCATCGCCCTCATGGCCGCGGGCCAGGGCGCAAAGCAAGGTGTGACCAAGGAAGTGAGCGGACTCGGAAGCAACCTCATCTTCATCAGCGCGCAAAGTGCCCAAAGCAGCAGCAGTAGTAGTAGTAGCACCAGGTCGTCCAATCCCTTCTCGCTCACGACCGACGACGCCGCCGCGCTGAAGAGCAACTCGCTCCTCCCGTACGTTGAGGCAGTCGTCGCGCAATACGACTTGAGCCTGTCGTCGCAGATCACCGGCAACGGACGCACCACGACAGCTACAGCGCTGACCGGTACCCAACCGGACTTCGAGCAGGTTCGGAGCTATAACGTGGCGGCAGGAAGCTTCATCACCGATGATGACATGACCCGCAAATCCACGAACGTCGTTCTCGGTGCGAAAGTGGCCCAGGACCTCTTCGACACGCCCGCCAATGCCATCGGCCAAGACATCCGTCTCAACTTCGGGGCGTTTTCCCTGAACTTGACCGTTATCGGCGTCATGGAGTCGCGGGGAGCGGCGGGCACCGGCACTGACGACACGACTATTCTGATACCCCTCACGACCTTTCAGGCAAAGGTCCCCTTTGGTCGCAGTCCCACCGGCCAGTCCAACGTTCAGCAGATCGTCGTCAAGGTGACGTCAGCGGACAAGATCGACGTGACGAAGGCGGCGATCACGCAGGTCTTGCTCCAGCGTCACAACAACACGGAGGACTTCGTGGTGCAGACGCAGGAGGATCTCACGGCTACGGCGAGGAGCGTCAGCAAAACACTGACGATACTCCTAGGCGCTATCGCCGGCATCTCGCTGGTGGTAGGGGGCATCGGGACCATGAATATCATGCTCGCGTCTGTCACGGAACGGACGCGTGAGATCGGTACCAGGAAAGCAGTCGGCGCCAGCAGGCAGGACATCCTCCTGCAGTTCATTATCGAGGCCCTGGTCGTCACCCTCGTGGGCGGAGCAGTCGGCGTCGTCGTGGGAGTCCTTGCCGCCCGGATCGCCAACGGTCAGTCATTCGGCACGAGTTCGGCAGTGACGACGCTGGTGACGCCGTTCAGCATCTTTGTCGCGTTCGGTGTCTCCGCGGTGATTGGGCTCTTCTTCGGTATCTACCCAGCGTTCCGCGCCTCTCGACTCGATCCCATTGAGGCGTTGCGGACGGAGTGACCGGCCGCGAGACGGGCAGGAGGTCTCCTCGATGATGAGAGGGGACTGGAGAGGGCGGGCGCAAATCGCGCTGCTGGCGATGGTAGGGCCGAGAATCTCATCCGATCGGGAACGCTGCCTGGCTGCTAAACTGCCGCTCGGGTGCTCCTTGGCCAGGCGCCGGAGCAGATATTGGACCTTTCTCGGGACGCGCGCTCGCCCCAGGGCTCGAGGCTCGAGCACCCGTCACTCCTCCAGGCCCAGTAGCGTCGCCAGCCGGTGCGGTGCCAGCGGACCACGGTGTCCACTTGGACGATGACGAGCGCCGATCGCCAGCGAGGCCAGGCACGCGAGAGCCAGACCAGAACAGGCGATCCGCCCTCGTGAGGCGCGGTTGGCGGGACGAGCGCGTGAGCACCACGAGCTGCCGGTGCAGGGCGAGGTTCTCCAGGGCGACGTCGCGCCGCGAGCGTCCGGCGCTGCGCAGGAAGCGGCAGGCGAGCCAAAGGTAGGTAAGCAAGGTGCGGCCTCCTTCAGGACGGATGCGGTAAGGCTCGCGCGGACGCCGTCTTCGGTCAATCAGTCAGATTCGGATGAGATTCTTGGCCCCCACAGGCGGCGACTGCCAGGGTGCTTCCCTATCTGCTCGGCAGTTCGACCGTGACGGTGGTGCCAGTCCCCACCGCGCTATCGATCCGGATCGTCCCCTGGTGAGCGTGAACGATCCACTTGGCGATCGCCAGACCTAGCCCCGAGCCGCCTTTCCCCCTGGAGCGTGCCTTGTCAACGCGGTAGAAGCGATCGAAAATGTGCGGCAGTGCGTGCTGAGGGATGCCGTTCCCCTGGTCGGACACCCGAAGCAGCACCTTGCCCCCGGCGTGCTGGAGAGTGACCTGAATGGGACCGTCCGGACCTCCGTGCTTCATGGCGTTGTCGAGAAGAATGAGCAGGAGTTCCCTCAGGCGAGACGCATCCCCCTTCAGTTTGAGGGAGCCGTTGGCTCGTATCTCCAGAGGCATCCTGTCAGGCTTACACAGCAGCCTCATCTGTCGCACAACGTCCGCCGTCAGTTCGTCCATGTCCACCTCGCCCATGTCCAACTGGGCCCGGCCCGCATCGGCTCGCGCCAGGTTCAGCATCTGGCTAACGAGATTGCTCAGACGATCGGTCTCGTGGATAACGTCATCCACCGATTCCATGTTGGCCCGCACGGTTTGGGCCGGATGGCGCTTGAGCAGCTCCGCGCTGGTACGGATCAGGGCGAGGGGCGTGCGGAGCTCGTGAGAGGCGTCGGCGACAAAGGTGTTCTGACGGTCCACAGCCGCTCGGATTGGCCGCAAAGCGCGACCGGCTATCAGGAAGCCCCCGCCCAATGCCAAAAGCACGCCGGCGCCTCCCCCACCGATTAGAACAACCAGCAGCCCTCGGAGAAGGTTCTGCTCCGGCTGAACGCTCCGGCCGACTTCAAGGACAAAAACCTGGCCGTTCGGATCTTGCACGGCGGTGACATAAACGCGCAGAGGGTCTCCTTCTAAGGACTGAGTGTCCACAAAAGTTGATTCGCCCGCGAGGGCCTTTTGCTCCGTCTCAGCACTGGCCAGCTCGGCTGATTCGACGGGCCCCGAGCTATCCACGATCGCCCCATCACCTGAGACGAGCGCGTAGAAATAGCCGCCTGCGGCAGAGGATGGGCCAATTGGGACACTGCCGGGCGGTTGGCCCCGGTTGGAGGCATCGCCGAGCCGCGTTGTGAGCGGCGGCGCTTCGTGTTGGGACCTGGATCGAAGGTCGTCGTTTACCTGGCCATAGAGAGTAGCGCGGGTCGTCAGATAGACGCTGCTACCCGCAACCGCCAGGATTACGGCAAACGCTCCCGCAAACCAGAACGTCAGTTGCCAGCGGGCTCTCGTAAACACGATCAGGCCTCGAGAACATAGCCGAGGCCGCGGACCGTCCGGATCAGTTTCTCAGAACGATTGCGGTCGATCTTCTGGCGCAGGTAGGAGATATAGACATCGACCAAATTGGAGTCCACCGAGTAATCGTATCCCCAGAGGTGATCGAGGATCTGTGATCGCGTTACCACACGGCCCTCGTTGCGCATCAGGAATTCCAGCAAGCTGAACTCCTTCGGGCTCAGTTCTATGTTCCGCTCAGCCCGTTCCGCCCGACGTCGTCTCAGATCCAGCGTCAGGTCGCCTGCCTGCAACCGTGAGGGCTCGCTGTCGCGCACCTTGCGGCGACCGAGCGCGCGCAGCCGGGCCAGCAGTTCCTGGAAGGCGAACGGCTTGGGCAGGTAGTCGTCCGCGCCAGCGTCCAGGCCCTTCACCTTGTCCTGCACGCTGTCGAGGGCAGTCAACAGCAGAATGGGTGTGTCGAGCCGATTGCACCGCACGGCTCGACAGACCTCTATTCCGTCCATCTCCGGCATCAGCACGTCCAACACGATGACATCGTGAGACCCCTCCAGGGCCATGGCCAGGCCCTCTTCGCCGTCATAGGCCGTGTCGACAGTGTGTCCCTCCTCCTCCAGGAGTCGGGCGATCGCCCGTGCCAGGCGACGTTCGTCCTCAACGACCAGGATGTACATCTCAGTCCTCCAGATAAGCAACCTTATTATAGTAGGCGAAGATTAAGGATACATTAAAGGTTTCTAACGGGTTCCCAAGTTCGCTTTAAGGCTGGCCCGGTACCATGAAATCATCAGGGCCCCAGATAGAAACGAGAAGGGAGCATGAATATGAAGAAGCCCGCAGTCGCAATCGCAGCTGTTGGAATGGCGCTCTTGGCCGCTATCGGGCGAGGCAATGGTGCGGAAATCTCGCCGGTGGCAAGGATTGTCTAGGTCGAACAGCGTAGGAAAAGATGCAAGCGGGGGGAGCGATGAAGGGAGGTGGATTGTTGCGAACCACAATTGACTAGAACCGTGACGAGGGAACAATCGATTCTAAGTGAAAGGAAATGAACAGATGACCAAGATACAGAGCTGGGCAATAGCAAGCGTAGGAGTGGTGGCCCTGGTGGTAGGCGTACTCCTGGGGACCCAGGCGCTGACTTCGGCCCAAACGCCGACGCCTTCAACTGCAACCACCACCGCCACCGCCACGCCGGCGGCGTCCGCTGTCCACACGTCCAATGAGGATGCCACTCACGAGGCTTCCGAGAGCGCGGAGCAAGAGGCTGCGGAGGACTCTGGCCAGTTCACGCACGGAGGCAAGTTCACGCCCAACGAAGACCCCACTCACGAGGCCTCCGAGAGCGCGGAGCGAGAGGCCCAGGAGGACGCCGGACAGGCCCCGACAACGCCGAGCAACTCGAGCGCCACGCCCGGGACGTAGATAACGGTCCCAACAACTGCCCCGGCGACAGTTCTAGCAGCCCCCGGCGACAATCCCGGGGGCTGCTAGCTTGGCTGCTGCCGGGCGGGGAATGCCAAAACTCCATCCGTATCTGTCGGGCTCAGACCACTAGCGGCCCCCGCGCGCGGCTGGCAACAAGGAGCACCGATCCCCGAGCGGAGGCCTTCGACCCCATGCGTGATAGGCAGAGGGTTGCTCGCAACGGTGGAAGTGTGTCATGAGGGACGGCGCCAGCGCTGCGGGGCCGTACCGCACACTAAGACCTGATGGTGTGATTAGCAGCGAGTGCTGCGGCGACTTTGGCTATCTGTTTCCCAAGCAGAGGGTCGCGGGTTCGAGTCCCGTTTCCCGCTCCAGAACACATACACATTAAGGAAGGCTGGGCATGTCGCCCAGCCTCTTTCGTTTCAAGCCAACGACCATCTGCTTTCTAGTTATGGTCGCCAATGCACTGTGCTGCGAATCCGACCCATGGATGCACTGTGCTGGTAGTTATAGGCTGTGGTCGAACGCTGTTCTGGAGGCAATGCAGGGGGTCCAGAATGGGAACAGCTTGTCAAGAGGCGCGATGATGCCGCCGCCTCCTGGCGTACCAGCCGCCGGTCGCGATAGCCGCCGCTGTCGCCGCCAGCCCGCCAGCGAGTGCCGCATAGCCGCCAGCGGACCATCCTGAGTCTTCAGTGGGCGCACGAGCCTCGTCAGCCGATGTTTTGGCCACGTCCGGCGGTTCTGCTATGCCGCCAACGGGCGAAGGAGACGAAAAGACGTAGGCGCGCCCTTGGCTCAGCTTGCCACCCACATTCTCCAAGGGCGCCCCCACGACGATGTCCCCTTTCCTGCCGCCGTTCACGTCGCTCACCGCTACTGACGCGCCAAAATAAGCGGTCCCCTGGGGGTCGGGGGTGTCCAGCGTAAGAAGCAGCGACCCGTCGGCTCCCGAGAAGATGTATGCTCGCCCTTGCTGGCTGTTGTCGCCCACCCCCATGATGGGCACGTCCGCAAACATGGCCCCCACGACCACATCCACTGAGCCGTCGCCGTTCACGTCGCCCACCGCCACCGCCCAGCCAAAATCAGGGGCCGACGTAGGGTTGGGGTCAGGGTCATCCAGCCTACGAAGCAGCGCCCCGTTGGCTCCCGAGAAGACATACCCTCTCCCTTGCGAGCCGAAGTCGCCTACGCTCTCGATCGGCGCCCCCACGACGATATCCCCTTTGCCGTCGGTGTTCACGTCGCCTACCGCTACTGACTGGCCAAAATGAGCGGTCCCGTACACCGTCGGGTCGGGGGTGTCCAACGTGATAAGCAGCGCCCCATTGGCTCCCGAAAAGACATATGCTCTCCCCTGCTCGGAGTTGCCGCCTACATCCGTTTTCGGCGCTCCGACGGCGATGTCCCCTTTGCCGTCGTGGTTCACGTCGCCCACCGCTACCGCCGTGCCGAAGCCAGAATACATCTGCGGGTCCGGCGTATCCAGCGTGAGAAGCAGCGCCCCGCTCGGTCCCGAAAAGACATATGCTCTCCCTTGCTCGAAGTTGCCGCCCAAATAGTCGTTTGACCCTACGACGATGTCCCCCTTGCCGTCGCCGTTCACGTCGCCCACCGCTAGCGCGCGGCCGAATTCATACCTTGAGTCATCCTCCGATTCCGGGGCGGGCGCGTCCAGCGTGAGAAGCAGCGCCCCGCTGGCTCCCGAGAAGACATACACTCTCCCTTGCGCAGGGTTGCCATCCACTTCCGTGCCCGGCGCTCCCACGACGATGTCCCCTTTGCCGTCGCCGTTCACATCGCCCACCGCTACTGCGCCGCCAAAGGCTGCGCTCGTCTGCGGATTGGGGTCGTTCAGAGTTCGTGAGAGGGTCTGGGCATCGCCCGGCGCTGTCAGCACCGCCAGCGACACTAGTATCGGAAGAAGTAAGACGTATTGGACTCGAGCCAATGATCGCAAACGAGAAACGACGCGCATGGCACAACCTCCTTGTTGACGAGGCCGAATCAGTTGGAATAATCGGTACCGAGCCACCAGTGAGACGATTATAGCACTGCCTGCAGGATTGTCAAGCTTCTATCATCGGCTATTCACAGAGGACGCGGAGAGCCGCCAACTCACCTCGACCAACCGCTGTGCTTCCTGCCGACCGCCCGCATCCCTCGCGACGGCTGTGGGGAGGCAATTCTCCATGTATCCGGAAGGCTCCCCAACCCTCTGCCTCGGAGACAAGAGATGTGCCAACCCTATGCTTCGAAGACAAATGCTGCGCCGACCCTTTCCCTCGGAGGCAGATGCTCTGCCAAATCGGCGACTGCCGACCAGACGCACACGATCCCCACTTGGTGTGCGGTCTGTGCGGTTCGACGGCTGTGCTTCAAGCAAGCGACGGGGGCGGTCTCTGGACCGACCATGGACTCGGTGCGATTGGACGATGCTCGATCCCGGTGCTGGCGGTTGCGCAGCTCGCCAGTGCAAAGCGACGCCAGCTCAGCGTCCGCAGCCCGCTTCATCGATCGCGGATTCCACCGCAGCTGTGTCGGCGAGTCGGGCGGCGTTGCGGCGCCGCGTCTCGGCGGTGTCGCCGGCAAGCAGCGTGAAGGAGCTAGCGGCGACGACTATGACGAAGGAGACGAGCAGGGCGTGGCTCATGCCAGTGGCGAATGGCGCCAGCGCCGGGCTGCCCAATTCACTCGATGTCCCCAGGAACACCTCGCCGACCGCCTTGCCTGGCATGGTAGCCGCCGCGACGGCGAGCGCGAGCGCGAAGCTGGTCACCATCCCGCACTGACGAAACGTTGCCAACGTGGCGCTGGCGATGCCAAGGCGTCGGGGCGGCACTGTGCCCATCACAGCGCTAGTGTTCGGTGACCAGAACAGCCCGCCGCCCAGACCCAGGAGGACCAGGCCCGGCACAACAAGCAGGTAGGGCGAATCTGCTCGCAGTAGCGACAATACCAGGCAAGCGCCTCCCTGTAGACACAGGCCAACCGTGGCGGGAAGTCGCGCGCCGACGTGGTCGGCCGCGATTCCGCCGAGCGGCCCCATCACCGACTGCAGCAGCGGGAGGGGCAGGAGCATGAAGGCCGCAGTCAAGGGCGAGTAACCCTTGACGCCCTGGAGGTAAAAGAGCAGCAAGAAGGTAACGGCGAAGATACTGAGGCTCTGCAACATGGCAGCCCCGGTCCCGAAGGTGTAGATGCGCTCGCGGAACAGCGAGAGGTCGATGAGCGGGGTCTGCACCTTGCGCTCCCAGGCGAGGAAAGCGGCTTCCAGCACAAGGAAGCCAGCGAACAGCAGCTCGATGCGGGCGGAGCCCCAGCCCCAGGAGATGCCCTCGGTGAGCGCCAGCAGGATGCAGACCAGCCCCCCGCTGAAGAGCGCCGCCCCGAGCAGGTCGAGCCGTTCACGGCGGGCAGGCCGGCCCAGTTCGTGCAAGGCAAGGTAGCCCCAGAGCGTGCCGCCGATGCCCACCGGCAGGTTCACCAGGAAGATCCATCGCCACGAGGCGAAACCGAGGATGAGCCCGCCGACCACGGGCCCGATGACGCCGCCGATCGCCCAGGTGATGGAGTTGATGCCCATCGCCCGCCCACGCTCGTTGGGTGGAAAGGCTTCGGTGATGATTGCCATCGAGTTCGCCATCAGCATCGCACCGCCGGCGCCTTGCATGAGCCGGAAGCCCACCAACATTTCACCGGACGTCGCGATCGCACAGAGCACTGACCCGACGGTGAAGACTATGAAGCCAAGGTTGTACATCCTGACGCGCCCGAACATGTCGGCCATGCGGCCGAAGAGCGCCAGGAAGACGGTGCTCATGAGGATGTAGCCCATCAACACCCAGACCATGGTGACCAGGTCGGAGTGCAGGCTGGACATGATATCGGGCAGGGCGAGGATGACGATCGAGGAGTCGATGGCCGCCATCGCAGCGCCGATCGTCGTGACGGAGAGAGTCACCCACTTGTATTCCAAGCGGCCATGTCGAGGAAGAGGAACGGCGGATACAGTCATACGTGCTTAACTCTGTAGTACTCTCAAAGGCCGTGGTTGCGAACCGTCATCGCGGATTAAGCGTTAGGTCACGGTCCGACGGCAAAGCCAGTTTCGTGGCTTCGGGCATGGCCCAACTGAGAACGTAATCCGGTCAATTGATCCAAGGTCATGGGCGTGCCAGGTGATGAGCCTTTCTATAGAAGCATAGTGTGCGGCCTCTTGAAGGGTCAATTGGGCTCACCTCAAGGGCTCTCCCGCCCGTCGTTGGCCTCCTGCTTCATGGGCGATGAATTGACAAGCTTTCGAGCCGTCCTATAATTCGTCGCGTTGACGAGAAGCCGGTGCGGCAGGTATCCGTCGCCGCGCGGCGCGATGAAGAGCCTTGGTCGCCCGCGACATATTCCGGCTGTTTCGGGGACGGAGCTATCAAGGGAAATGCGGAGAATTAGTTCTGCCGTTCTGCTTGGTGCGGCGTCTGTGCTTATGCTCACAGCTTGTGGTGGCGGTTCGACCCTTGTCGGTCAGTCAAATGACTCCGACCAGCAGGCAGCTCAGATGATCCTCAATGCGTCGACGAGAACTGGCGGCTTGCCACCTTGATGAACAATCGAATCCAATCGGCCAGCGGCCTCTACGACGTCTTTCCGACGCCGACACCGCTGCCTACGCTTCGCGGCGAGAATTGACAAGCGTTCAGCACTATCTTCCCTTAGTGTGCGCCGCCAGCGCCGAGTGCTTGCCCCACGATAACCTGCCGCCGAAAAACGAGTCCATGTCCAATGTTATCTCGTCAAGTTTTCAGCAGTACTTGACAGATTACATCTTGACAAACCGCGTCCTTCAGCTAAACTACTGTCCGTAGACCTCAATCGCAAGGAGGCGATGCGCCGGTAGGCAATTCGATGCCATACTAGCCCAATCGAGCGCAGCTGAACCGGGAGGGGTGTCTGTTACAGGGGCGGGGCGGTAACGGCAGGACGCCCCCGGGGAGGTCAATCGGGAAACCGGTAGCGTGCGCGCTGCTGGTTTTTTGTTTGGGAAGAAGGAGGCTAGGAGTCAGGATCGAGAGGCAACAATCGAGCCCCAGGCAAGTTGGCACCAGCTGGGGCCCGAGGCAAAGAGCGCTGCTGCACCCGTTTGCCGTCCCCTAATCTAGCCAAGGGCCCGGGTTTTGTCAAGTAGCCCCGCCCTTGACGGCCATCGGTCAGCGTTCTCCTCCAAGTTCCTAGCCTCCTCCCTTCGCCAATCGCTTGGCCGCTGCCACGCGGCTAGGAGGCTGCAATGCGGTATCGACTGCTCGCCATCCCGGTCCTAGCGCTGGCAGCGCTCATCATTGCGGGCGCACGTGGTTGGGGGCCCGTAGGCCGGATTCTTGCCCGTGGCTTGGAGGCAGACACGTTCTGCGGGTCCCGCCTCCCGTTGAGGGAAAAGAGGGGGACAATGCATTATCGACTGCTCGCCATCCCGGTCCTTGCGCTGGCAGCGCTCATCCCGGCCACCTTCTTCGCGGCCTTCGAGTCCCACGTGGTCGACGTTCGCGCCCACGTCCATGTTCCTCCGACTTTCATGGGCCCCGGCAGTCCCACGGCCACGCCAACGTCCACCGGCACAGCGACCCGCACTCCAACGCCGACCTGCAAGCAGACCGCCACGTTCACTCCGAAGGCGACCAAGACGGTCACGCCGACGTCGACCGCCACCACGACCCGCACTCCTACACCCACCCGCAAACCGACTCGCACCTCGACTCCGACGGCGACGAAAACGGCCACCAGTACTCTAACGCCTACCTGCAAGCAGACTGCTACGTTTACTCCGACGCCTACGAAGACGTTCACGCCGACAGCGACGAACACGTTCACGCCGACGGTGACTGCCACGTTCACGCCAACGGCGACGAACACCTATACGCCGACATCGACCGCCACCGCGACCCGCACTCCCACACCCGCCCGCAAGCCGACTCGCACCTCGACTCGGACGCCGACGAAGACAGCGACGTTCATTCGCACTGCGACGCGCACTCCCACGGCTACGCGCAGGCAGACTCGCACCCCCACTCCCACGCGCACTCCCGCCGTGCGTCCAGGCATGATGCTCCTGAATGAGGTTCTGCTGAATGGCACAGACAGCTCTCAAGAACTGCTGCAGTACGTTGAGCTGAAGAACACGACGACGGTGCCCCTCTCGCTCAATGGATGGTCTCTGAGCGATCAGGACGATGTCTGGTCCGTGGGCACGGACATTGCAGTTGCGCCGGGCGGCTACGCAGTGCTGGTGCTGAACGGTCAGGCGCCTTCGGTGCCGAATGGCGTGCCGGCGCTGGTGTTGAATGGCAACCCAATCTCGCTGCCGAATAGCGTGCCCGTGCTGGTGCTCAGACAGAAGGGGAAGGGCTTGGACCCCGCGCGCGGCCGGCTCCAGCTTAAGGCGGTGGGGGGGGTTATCGTGGACGCTATATCTTGGGGCGATGACACATCGGTTCTCAACCCGGCAGCTACGGCGCCGCCGGCGGGGCAGAGCCTCTCACGCGTGCCCGACGGCACTGACACGGACTTCGCCACCGATTTCAAGGCGCGGGCACGTTCACCAGGAACCTCCAATGGTACAGACGCTACCGCCACCAACGCCGCGGTGGAGGTGCCCGCGCCGGGATCCCCTGACCTCGGCACGCCGGCCGACACGCCGAGCGATGCGCCGACGGCGACGACAACCGACACGCCGAACGCAACCGCGACACCTTCTCCGGCGGCGACGGATGCACTGACACCCACCCCGACAGCGACGGCAACCGCTACGGCTACGCCTGCCCCTACGCCCACAGCATTGCCGCCAGCAACGGATGCGCCGACATCCATACCCGCCGCTACCGCTGCGCCCAGCCCAACGGCCATCTCCATGCCGACGGAGACGGTCACACCAGCGGCTACG
>JBEKDP010000020.1:0-13656 GCA_050014295.1 Dehalococcoidia bacterium
GCGCGTGGGCCGCGTCGGCGTGGGCGGCGTAACATGGGCGTTTTTCTTCCCACCCTCCCGCCCTAGGAAGGAATAGGTACCTGAACTCATACCCCCGAAGCTCACGACATCCGGTTCTGACGCGAATCGTAGGGAAAGCGCAGGAAAACCGAAAGGAAGCCGTCAAGTATGACCGGGGATCACTCTGCCAAACTGAGGTCATGAGATCGACGCTGACGACCGGCCACCGTGGTAGGGAAAGAATAGTCGGGCGGCGACGCACTCGACATAATCTCTTCCGCGTTAACTTTTCGCTTCGCCCAAACGTTATGATCACGTAAGAGATGTGTGCCCCGCCGGGAGGCGTATGGTTGGCCAGGCAACAAGGAGGCAAGAAATGGCACGAATGATTCTCGTTTTGACAGCGATGACATTTATCGCCTTGGTGCCGGGAGGGCAAGGACGGGAAGCCGCGGCCGAGGAAGGCTTCTCGGCAGACGTGTCGGTCGTCGTCACCGACGACGCGCCCTCGAGCCATCCTGACATGACCACAACTATAGACATTCCCAACGGTGAGCCACTTGGGCAGGTTCGGACCTTGACGCCGTTAGGCGGGACGGTTGCCGCTGCAAAGGACATCCCCGACGACACCCTCGTCGGCTGGATCAGCGGGTTCTCAACGATACCCCAGCCCGACGGCAGTTGCGGCCAGCGGTTCGACTTCGGTGCCGACCTTCGCACCGCGCCGGTCGATCCAAGCCTCATGCCGCCGTATCTGCGCGATATCGCGTCGGGCCCGCACATCATCCGCTTCGAGGCCGATGTCACCGGCACGCCGGTGAACATGTTCTTCGACAACGTGCAGATAGAGGGAGAGACTAGGCTGGTGATCTCAACCTACATTGGTGATCCGACCGCCCCGCCGCCACCGCCATGCGGGCCCTTCCGCACGCGGGTAACCATTAATGGTATGGCGGGCGCAACGCCTGTTATAACCACATCACCGATCGCTGGTGAGCCCCAGGTCCAGGAACTGACTCTAACCACACGTCCCGATGCGAGTGGCCACCTGGGGGCGGAGGTGGCAGAGCGAACGGTGGCGCTGGTTGTCCAGCCGGCTCTTCAGCTGCGCATTGAAGGCGACGGAATTCAATGGAACGCCCTGCCCGACGCCGCTTCCTATCGCGTGGTCGGCGGCGTGACCTACGCGACGACCTGTGACCTGGTCCGACGGCTGATCCTTCGCGAGGAGAGCCGGCGGTTTGACGCCAGCCTGGCCTCGTCTGCCACGAGCATGGCATTTCCACTGCCCGCCGACCCTACTCTCGTGCGCGTCCAGGTGGACCTTGATATCGATGCGTACGACTCGGACAAGGTTCTATTGGGCCATCAGTTCGTCGAATGGGTGCGTGACTATCGCACCTGCTGGTACGCGCCGGGAACCGAACCGCTTCTATCCGTCGAGCCTGCGTCGGGCGATTGCGATGGTGAGGTCACATTGCGGGGCTCTCGATTCCCCACCGATGTCCGCGTGGAGATCGCGATGATAGGTTATGGCGGTGATTCCCCGAGTGGCTCCGTTGGCACGAGCGCAGTCGCTCCCGACGGTACCTTTACGATGAACACGCGTCTCCCAAGCAGCGCCTGCGAGATTGCGGCTCGCGCGCCGCAGGGAGAGATCTTCCTCGTAGCCTACAATGCGGATCAGCCGAAAGGGGAGGGCGGCTTCGCTTCCGCTCGGTACCTCGCGGCCGTGCCGCAAGGCTCCCTGCCTTCCCTGGCGGGTCCGGCTACCGGCACAGGCCCCCTGGCCAATGGCATGTCATGGCCGTCGTTCACTGCCTTTGCCCTGGCAATTGCGGGCGCCGTCGCCACTGCTGGAGGTCTAATCCTGTTCACGCGCGCAGCCCAGCGAGGGCGGTCCTCACCCTAGCCCGCGCATCGATCAAACGTTAGGGGTTACAGGGGGATGTTGCCGTGCTTCCGCCGCGGCGACGTGTCCGTCTTGTTCTGCAGCATCTCCAGCGCCCGGATGATCTGCCAGCGCGTCTCCCGCGGGTCGATCACGTCGTCCACGTACCCCCGCTCCGCCGCGAAGTAGGGGCTGGCGAACCGCTCCTGGTAGTCCGCCACCAGTTGCGCCCGCAGCGCTTCGCGGTCCTCCGCCTCCTGCAGCTCCTTGCGGAAGATGATGTTCACCGCCGCGTCCGGCCCCATCACCGCCACCTCCGCCGTCGGCCAGGCGTAGTTGACGTCGCCGCGCAAGTGCTTCGAGCCCATCGCCAGATAGGCGCCGCCGTACCCCTTGCGCACGATGACCGTCACCTTCGGCACGCTGGCCTCCGAGTAAGCGTAGACCAGCTTCGCCCCGTGGACGATGATCCCGCCGAACTCCTGCGCCGTCCCCGGCAGGAAGCCCGGCACGTCGACGAACGTCACGATCGGGATGTTGAAAGCGTCGCAGAAGCGCACGAAGCGTGCCGCCTTCCGCGCCGAGTCGATGTCGAGCACGCCCGCCAGGTACAGCGGCTGGTTGCACACGATCCCGACCGACCGGCCCGCCATCCGCGCGAAGCCGACGACGATGTTCTGCGCGAAGTGCGCGTGCACCTCCATCAGGTCGCCGCCGTCGATGACGCGGTATACCACCTCCCGCATGTCGTACGGCTTCACCGGGTCGTCGGGCACCAGCGAGATCATATCCTCCGATCGCCGTCGCGGGTCGTCGCCCGTCTCGACCACCGGCGGGTCCTCCAGGTTGTTCAGCGGCAGGAACGACAGCAGGCGGCGGACCTCGTGCAGGCACTCCTCCTCGCCCTCAACCGCGAAGTGGGCGACGCCGCTGCGGCTGGCGTGCGTCATCGCTCCCCCGAGGTCCTCGTGCGTGACTGCTTCCTGCGTCACCGTGCGGATGACGTCCGGCCCTGTGATGTACATCTGCGACGTCTTCTGCACCATGAAGATGAAGTCTGTCATCGCCGGCGAGTAGACGGCGCCGCCGGCGCACGGCCCCATGATCACCGATATCTGCGGTACCACGCCCGACGCCAGCGCGTTGCGCAGGAAGATGTCCGCGTAGCCGGCCAGGCTCGCGACCCCCTCCTGGATGCGCGCGCCGCCCGAATCGTTCAGGCCGATGACCGGCGCGCCGGTCTTCACCGCCAGGTCCATCACCCGGCAGATCTTCTCGCCGACCACCTCCGACAGCGAGCCGCCGAAGACCGTGAAGTCCTGCGAGAACACGTAGACCAGCCGGCCGTCGACCCTGCCGTAGCCCGTAACAACCGCATCGCCGCGATAGCGTTGCCCGTTCGCTCCAAACTCGGTGCTCTGGTGCATCACCAACGACTCCAGCTCAACGAAGCTGCCCTCGTCTAGGAGGACCTCCAACCGCTCGCGGGCCGTTAGCTTGCCTCGCGCGTGCTGCGCCGCGATGCGCTTCTGCCCGCCGCCGAGCCGCGCCTCTTCCTTCGCCTTGCGCAGGCGCTCCAGCTTATCACCGATAGACATACAATTTGCCTCTCCTAAGGCTGACCGGGATTTGCCGTCAGAACCCGTCCCGCGGGCCTTGCCGCCCATTCCGCATTGTCGCGAGGGTACCGCTCTACCCTTCCGGCGTGGCCGTCGCCTCGACCGTCGGTGGCGTCGTCGGCCCCGGCGTCGTAGTGGCCGTCGCTGGCGGGATGATCAACACGTCGCCGACCTGGAGACTCCGCAGCGCGTCAACCGTCGTGTGATTCGCCGCCGCCAGCTCCTCGACGGTTATCCCGAAGCGAAGGGCGATGTCGTTCGCATTGTCCCCCGACTGCACCGTGTAATGCTGGCCGCTCGCGCTTGGCGTGGCCGTCTCGCTGGTCGGAGGTGGCGTCTCCGTGGGACCCTCCGGCGTCGGCGTGGAAGTGACCTCCGCGCCCTCCGTCGGCGTCGCCGTGGGCGCCCCGGCCTGCGGAATCTTCAGCGCCTCCCCGACCGCCAGATCCGTGCTGTCCAGGCCGTTCAAGCTCATCAGCTCTTCGACCGTGGTCCCCAGCTTGTTGGCGATACTGGACAGGCTGTCGCCTGACGCCACTACATACGTGTCCTTGGAAGAGACCGGCGGCGCCGGCGTACCCTCGACGATCAGCGGCTCAGGGAGCTGAGCGGGGAGAGTTGCCGTTGGTATCTTGGCCGGGTCCGTGCGGGCCGCCGGCTGCGCCGAGCCGCCGCCGCAGGCAAACGCCAGCAGCGCTGCGGGCAGCAGGAGAAGCACAAGACCTAGTTTGGGCAGAGTCACGCGGCTGGCCTCCGGTTCTGTTGGATCGTACTACAGCCCTCTGCGGGCGACAAGTCCGCGTGCCGCCGCCCGCGCCTGCTCCAGCCTTCAGGCTCGGCTACCGAGACTCACCCGTGCCGCGCGGCGCAAATAATGAGGGGCAGATCCAAGAGGTCTGCCCCTCATGCTTGAACCCCTGAGTGAATCAGGTGAGAGCCGGCTGGGATACGCCCTTCAGGTTCAGCCCGCCGTCGTCGCAGTCGATGACCACCGTGTCGCCGGGCCCGAACTTACCCTCCAGCAATGCCTGGGAGAGCCTGTCCTCCACCTCATTCTGGATGAGGCGCCTGAGCGGCCGTGCCCCGAATGTCTCGTCATAACCCTTCTCGCCGAGCCAGTCCCTCGCCGCGTCCGTGATCTCCAGCGATATCCCCTTGAACGAGAGCTGGATGTCCACCTCGCGCAGCATCAGGTCCACGATCTGCCGGATGTGCCCCCGCGACAGCGCGTGGAACACAACCGTGCTGTCCACGCGGTTCAGGAACTCCGGTCGGAACGTGTTCTTCAGCTCGTTGAGCACTTTTTCCCGCATCTTCGTGTGGCGCTGCTCCGTCGTCTTCGCCTCCTCCGTCTTCGTGGAGAAGCCGAGCGCCGTCTCGCGCCGGATGAGGTCGGAGCCCACGTTGCTCGTCATGATCACTATCGTGTTCCGGAAATCGACCTTGCGGCCCTTGGCGTCGGTCAAGTGGCCGTCGTCGAATATCTGGAGCAGCATGTTGAAGACCTCGGGGTGCGCCTTCTCGATTTCGTCCAGCAGCACTAGGCAGTACGACTTTCGCCGCACCGTGTCCGTGAGCTGTCCCGCGTCCTCATAGCCGACGTAGCCCGGAGGCGCGCCCACCAGACGCGAGACCGTGTGTCGCTCCATGAACTCCGACATGTCGAGCTTTATCATCGAGTCTTCGCTGCCGAACATGAACTCCGACAGCACGCGCGCCAGGTGTGTCTTTCCCACGCCCGTCGGCCCCAAGAAGATGAACACGCCGATTGGACGCCGCGGGTCCTTCAGCCCCGCTCGCGCCCGGCGCACTGCCTTCGCGACCGCCGTGATCGCCTCGTCCTGGCCGATAACGCGGTCGTGCAGCGACTCCTCCATCTGCAACAGCCGCGCCGACTCCTCGCTGGCGATCCGCGAGACGGGAATGCCCGTCCACATGCTGACCACCTCGGCGATGTCCTCCTCGGTCACCGTCGGCTTGGCCATTTCGCGCTGGTTCTCCCAGCCCTCCTCCATCTCGTCTAGCTTCTGCTGCAGCTTCATTTCGCGGTCGCGAAGCTCCGCCGCGTACTCATACTGCTGGGCTGAGATCGCCGCTTCCTTCTCCCGGCGAATGCCGTCCAGCCCGTGCATCGCCTCCTTCAGCGACGGAGGCGCCGCAGAGCGCGTGATGCGGACACGTGAAGCCGCCTCATCGACGAGGTCGATCGCCTTGTCCGGCAGGAAGCGGTCTGAGACGTAGCGCGACGCCAGTTGCGCCGCCGCTCGCACTGCCTCTTCTGTGATGACCAGCTTGTGGTGGTCTTCGTAGCGCTCTTTCACGCCCATGAGGATGTCGACCGTCTCGTCGACCGTCGGCTCCTCTACCAGCACCGGTTGCAGCCGGCGCTCCAGGGCGGCGTCGCGTTCAATGTGCTTGCGGTAATCATCGAGAGTCGTCGCGCCCACGCACTGCAACTCGCCGCGCGCCAGCGACGGCTTGAGGATGTTGGCGGCGTCCACCGCCCCCTCGGCCGCGCCCGCGCCTACCAGCATGTGCATCTCGTCGATGAAAAGGATGCAGTTGCCGGCCGCCTTGATCTCCTCGATGACCTTCTTCAGGCGCTCCTCGAACTCGCCACGGTACTTCGTCCCTGCGACCAGTGACCCGATGTCCAGAGTGAGCAAACGCTTGCCCTGCAGCGTCTCCGGCACGTTGCCGGCCACGATGCGGTGCGCCAGCCCCTCCACGATCGCCGTCTTGCCGACCCCCGGCTCTCCGATCAGCACCGGGTTGTTCTTCGTCCGCCGCGACAGGATCTGGATGACCCGTTGGATCTCCGAGTGGCGGCCAATCACCGGGTCGAGCTTTCCCGCGCGCGAAGCGGCGGTCAGGTCCATCCCCAACTGGTCGACAGTCGGCGTTCGCGTCGTCGGGCGACCCGCCGGCTGAGCGCCCTGAGGCATGCTCTGCGACAAGATGCGCGTCGTCTCCGTGCGCACACGCTCCAGATTGACGCCGAGGCTCTCCAGCACGCCCGCGGCGATGCCTTCGCCCTCGCGGACCAGGCCCAGCAGGAGGTGCTCGGTGCCGATGTAGTGGTGGTTAAGCCGGCGCGCCTCGTCGACGGCCAGCTCGATGACCTTCTTGGCGCGCGGCGTCAGGCCGATCTCGCCCATTGTGGAGCGCTCGCCGCGGCCGATGATGAACTCGACGGCAGAGCGCACCTTGTTCAGCTCGATCCCGAGGTTCGCCAGCACCTTCGCGGCAACGCCGTCTCCTTCACGCACCAAGCCCAGCAAGAGGTGCTCAGTCCCAATGTAATTGTGGTTGAACCGCTGAGCCTCTTCCTGGGCCAGGGTGAGGACGCGACGCGCCCGCTCTGTAAACTTGTCGAACCTCTCTGCCATGCTACTCTCCTGGAATACCCCCTAGATCTACCTTAGCATATGGATCGAAGCTAGTCTAGGGCCATCATGGCAGCCTTACCATCTCCTAAGCATCCTCCTTGATCGCCTCATCGCCGGTGGTGGCAGACGCGTCCGCGCCCGACTCCGACGCTTCGGCCTCATCCTTGACCTCCGCCTCTTCGGCCGCTGGCGCCTCTTCCCCGGCCGCGGCTTCCGTCTCTTCGGCTTCCGCGACCGGCGGCGCGACCAGCTCCTCGGCCGAAACCTCCGCTTCCTCGGCCTTCGCGGCTGCCTTAGAAGTGGACTTCTTGCTCGCCGACTTCGCCGGAGCCTTCCGCTTCGTTGCCGGCTCGGCCTTTCCCGCCTCCGCCAGCGCCGCCACGGCCGGCTCCTCTGCTGTGCCTTCCTCTTCCGCTTCCGCGACCGGCGGCGCGACCATCTCTTCGGCCGCGGCCTCCGCCGCCGCTTCCGCCTCCGCCTTCGCCTCGATGGCCTCGGCCATCGCCCGTTGCACGGCCGTTTGCTCGACTTCAGGCTCCGCCGGAGCTCTTTCCGCCTTCGCCTCGACGGCCTTCGACATCGTCTTTTGGACCGCCGTCTCCTTGGCTACGGGCCTGGCCGGGGCTTCTTCCGCTTCAACCTCCGGCGTTGCGCCCTCGGCCTCGGTTGGAGCGCCCTTCTGTGGCTCCCCGCCCGGAAGGCCTACCACCTGACCGTCTTTCCCGAAGACGAAGCCCATCTCCTCGGCCTCATCATGCGCCGCGCGCAGACTCAAGCCGAGGCGTTGGCGGTCACGCTCAATCCGCACGATCTTCAGCGGCACCACGTCGCCCTCTTTCACCACCTCGCGTGGATGGGCGATCCGCCGGTTCACCAGCTCCGATACGTGGACCAGCCCTTCGACCGGCCCCTCGATCCGCGCGAACGCGCCGAAGGTCACGAGCTTGGTGATCGTGCCGGTGACAATCTGACCAACTGTGTACTTATCGACAATCTGCTCCCATTGTTCAGGCTGCGCCCGCCGTATGCTGAGAGCGATCTTCTTCGCCTCTCTGTCCACCTTCATCACGTACACGTCGACCTCTTGGCCGATGTGATACAGCTCCTCCGGCGACTTGTCACGCTCCCACGACAGCTCCGACAGATGCGCCAGGCCATCGGCACCGCCGATGTCGACGAAGACCCCGAAGCTGCGGATGCTGCTTACCCGTCCCTTGCGGATCTCTCCCTCCGCCAGCTCCTCCAGCAGCCGGTCCTTTTGCAGCGCCCGCCAGTCTTGCATCGCCGCCCGCTCCGACAGGATCACGCGGTTGCGAGCGCGGTTTATCTCGATGACCTTCACCAGGAGCGTCTTTCCCACCACCGCTTCCGGCGGAGATTCGCTCTCCTTGCCTTCCTCCTCCGGCGGCGGCTGCGCGCTAACCGACTGAGAGAAGGGGATGAATGCGTGCACCCCCTCCACGTTGACCAGCAGCCCGCCCTTGTTGAAGCCGCTCACCTGAACCTGGAAGCTCTCGCCGTCCTCGAAGCGTTGCTGGAGGACGCGCCATCCCCGCTCGCCGCGCGCCCGGTCCAGGGACAGGAGCACCTGCCCCTCCGGCGTCTCCGGCTGCATGACATAGACCAGGATGTGGTCACCGGGGTTGGGCCAACTCTCCGCGTTCGGGCCCAGCGAGTGCATCTCGCTTGGCGGTATAATGCCTTCCGACTTTGTCCCGACGTCCACCACCATCCCGTCGCGGTCCGCGTCCACCACCACTCCCTCGAGGATCTCGCCTCGTCGAAGGCTCTTGTACTCTAGCGACTCCGCTTCGAGCAGGGTCGCCATGTCCTGGATACCCTCGCCGGGACTCCCTTCGGATTCGGACGACGCATCGTTACTCAAGACGTTCGGGCCTCCTCAGTCTGCGGGTGGACCAGCGAAGGGCACGTCCAAGAGACACGGACCCCTGCGGGACCCGCCAGTTGCCCTAATTCTAGCATAGGGTAGTTCAAACGAAAAGCTTGTTAACCACTGTCGACACGAAAGACTGGCTTCCGCACATCGTCACGTCTCCGCGAAACGCTGCTATGGCGGCCCTTCCGCCAGTCCCAGCGCCTCCAAGTGGCACGTGTCATTCAAATGCTCAAGCACGATCCGGTCATCGTGTAAGTCCAGCGTGGTCGTCGCCGCCAGGTCGTGCCGCAGCCGCCGGAACTCCGCGATCGGCAAATTGAGCGCGTGACAGAGCAGGACACGGATCGTGAAGTTGTGGCTGACGGCCACCACCGTCTCCTCGCGATGACGCTCCGCCAGCCGCCGCAGTGCCTCGGTCGCCCGCTCCTGCAGGTCCTGCAGGCTTTCGCCGCCGGGCATTCGCAGCGTTGCCAGGTCGCTTCCTTGCCACCGACGCAGGAACTCCCCGTGCCGCTGCCGCATCTCCTCGAAGGTGAGCCCGTCCATCTCGCCGACGTCCATCTCCGTCAGCCCCTCTTCTACCACCACCGCCAGCCCCTGACGCTCGGCGATCGCGCGCGCCGTGTCCATGGCCCGACGCAGCGGACTCGAGTACACGGCGGCGACCGGCGTCGGCGCCAGCGATATCGCCAGCGCCTCCGCCTGCAAGCGTCCCACCTCCGTTAGTGGGATGTCCTGGCGCCCCAGCCCCAGACGCTGACGGTTGCTTTCCGTCTCCCCGTGTCGAGCCAAAATCAAATGCATGTGCGCCTTAGGCGAAGCGACCCTGTCGGCGCCATGCCTCGTGCGTCGGCGAGCTCTCCGCGAGGATCAGCTTCGTCCGGTGGATCGATAGCGGCTCCGGCAGCCCCATCGCCGCTGTCACCTGCTCCGGCCGGCCGCTGCCGCTGCTATCCGTTTGCAAACGCATCCCCAGCACCAGCGTGCCGTTATCGCAGAGCTCCTGCCACACGTCCTGCACCAGAGCTCGTATGTCGTACTTGCGGACCTGCTTGTCCCGCAACTGCTCCCAGGGCATGCTCTCAGCGGTGAGGAAGCTCTTGATCGCTTTCTGGAGATCCCCTACGGCCAGCGGACCGCTCAGCCGGACCCGGTACTCCGCCCCGCGCAACTCTGACTGCAGCGACGGCCCCCGTAGGCCTACCTCTCGCGTCTCCAGCACCGCGATCCCCGCCGGCAGTTGTGCGCTCACCTCGCGCGTGAAGTGCAGAGTCGTGACGCGGCTAGCCAAGAACACGTCCAACAGCTCCGCCTCGCTGGTGACCCCCACCGCCAGCGGCGCCGCCAGCGACAACTGCGCGTGCGGCGTGAACCCCTCCGAGTACGCAACGTCGATCTTCGCCCGGCTCAGAGCGCGCTCCCAGACCCGCATCAAGTCGAGGTGGGTGATGAACTTCACCTCCTCCCCGCGCGAAAAGCGCACCCGCAGCCTTTGCACCTTCACCGCGTCACTTCCTTGTCACCAGCACCTGTTCGATCTTGATACCGCGCATCTCCGCCACGACCATCGTGAACCCCGGACCCTCCACCCGCTCGCCGTCGCTGGGGATGTGACCCAGCCGGCTGAGCACGTATCCCGCGACCGTTTCGTATCGACCCTCCGGGATGCTCAAGCCGAGCTCCTGGTTCGCCTCCGAGACGCTCATCCCGCCGTCCACCTGCACCGTCTTCTCGTCGATCGCCTGGAACTCCTTCGGCAGGTGCGCCAGCTCGTCCGAGACTGTCCCCACCATCTCCTCCAGCAGGAGCTCGATCGTCGCCATCCCGGCCGTCCCGCCGTACTCGTCGACGACGACCGCCATGTGCTTGTTGCTCGCCTGAAGCTCCGCGAAGAGTGCCCCTACTGGCTTCGTCTCCGGCACGAAGTACGTGGGGCGCATGCAGCCTTCTATCGAGCTTTCCCGATCGAGCTCACCCTGCGCAACGCCGCGCAGTACGTCCTTGATTCCCACCACGCCGACCACGTTATCGATGCTGTCTCGATACACAGGGAAGCGCGAATGAGACGTCTTACTGAACACGTCGAAGAAATCGCCGACGCTCATCTCTGCTTCCAGCCAGACCACCTCCGTCCGGGGCACCATGATCTCCTGCACCTGCCGGTCGCGGAACTGGAACACCCCTTCCAGCAGCTCGCCCGTCCGCTCCCCGAACGCCTGCTCCACCGTCCCGATGTCGATCAGCATTCGCAGCTCCGCCTCCGTGACCGTGGGCGTCACCCCCACCGGCTGATGGAATACGAGCGTCGAAAACGCCCTCGGCCCGGCGGCGAGCCCCCAGAGGACCGGCTTCAGAGCGGTCACCATCCAGTCGAAGGGCCGGGCGATGAGCAGAGCGTAGCGTTCGCTCGCCCGCGTGGCCGCGATCTTCGGCGTGATGTCGCCGAGCACGGCGATTACCAGGGTCGTGATTAGTGTGCCCGGCAGCAAACCGATGCCGCCCAAGAGCTGCACCGAAAGCACGCTCGCCATCGCCGCCGTCACGGTCGCGAAGAGATTCTGCAGAAAGACGATAGCGGCGAAGAAGGCGTCTCGATTGAAGCGCAGCCGCTCTACTGCCTGCGCCGCCTTGCTGCCCTCATCCGCCAGATGCCTGATGCGGATGCGGTCGGCGGCGACTATGGCGATCTCGATGCCGTTGGTGAAGGCGTACGCGAACAGGCTGCCGACTAAGATGACGACGATGAGGGGGACGTTCAGGCCGCTTATGGCCAAGCGTTCCTCCGCGGCGAGAAGTAGGAGTCGAGCAATCAGCCCGACGCATCCTCGGCTTCGGGCACAGAGATCATATCAACTGCTATGGGGGGTGTCAAAAAGAGGAACGCGGCGCGCCGGCTTTCGACAGTCAGCCGTCGGTTCGCCCGACCAGCCGCTCCGCTGCGCTCCGGGGGTCCATCTTCCGCGCCGCCACCGCCCATACCAGCTCGTCCAGCCGTTTCTCGGCGCCGCCTTCGCTCAACGTTTCCGTCAGCAGATGCCGCGCCGCCGCCAGCACCTGACGGCGTGCCTGCGCCAGATAGTGCTGCTCCAGGCCCTGCGATTCCTCCAGCAGTCGCCGGTGCCCCTCGACCGCGTCCGCCAGCTTCTCGACGCCTTCGCCCGTCGTCGCCACCGTCTTTACGATCGGCACCGGCAGCGCTGGCGGCGGCGCCAACGAGAAAACCGCTGCAAGCTGAAGGGACACCGCCTCCGCGCCCTCGAGGTCGGCCTTGTTGACCACCAGCACGTCCGCCACCTCCAGCAGCCCCGCCTTCATCGTCTGAATCTCGTCGCCGCCTCCCGGCGTATTCACCACCACCGTCGTCTGCGCCGCGCTCGCGATGTCGATCTCGTCTTGCCCGGCTCCCACCGTCTCGATCAGCACCACTTCCTTGCCGGCGGCGTCGAGCACCGCTACCACCTCGCTCGTATTCACCGCCAGCCCGCCGACGAAGCCCCGCGATGCCATGCTCCGCACGAACACCTCGCGGTCCGCCGTCAGGTCCTGCATCCGGATCCGGTCGCCGAGAAGCGCCCCCTGCGTGAACGCGCTCGATGGGTCGACAGCGACGATTCCCACCGTCCGCCCCCGCGACCGCAGCTCGCGCGTCAGCGCCCAGACCAGCGTGCTCTTGCCGGAGCCGGCCGAGCCTGTGATGCCGATGGTGTGTGCCCTGCCGGTGCGCGGATAAAGCAAGCGAAGGGACTCCTGGCCCTCCGCGGTGGCGTCCTCCACGTAGCTGATGACGCGGGCGAGAGCGCGGCGGTCGCCCGCGAGCAGCCGCTCCACCAGCTCGGCCGCGGTGCCGGAAGCGCTACTTCCGCCCGCGGGCACGGACGTTCTCCTGCACGAAGCGGACGATCTCGCGCGTATCGGCGCCGGGACGGAAAATCGCCTGGAAGCCCATCTCCTTCAGCGTCGGCAAGTCCTCGTCGGGGATGATGCCGCCTGCCAGCAGCAGCACGTCGTCCACGCCGCGCGCCCGCAGTTCCTCCAGAATGCGCGGAAACAGCTCGATGTGCGCGCCTGACAGCACCGATAGTCCTACCGCGTCCACGTCCTCCTGCAGTGCCGCCTCCGCGATCATCTCCGGCGTCTGCCGGATCCCCGTGTAGACGACCTCCATCCCCGCGTCGCGCAGGGCGCGGGCCACCACCTTCGCGCCGCGGTCGTGCCCGTCGAGGCCGGGCTTTGCTATCAGGATGCGGATCCGGTGCTCCCTATCCATCGCTCTCCCGTCCCGTCGCCTTGTTCGACCAGACAGATCGGCACCCCGTGCGACGACCGCGGGTCGATCCATGCTGACCGCCGCCGGCCCGCGTCCGCCGCGACCTCCGAGACGGCGACTCCCTTGCTGCAAAGGTGCGCGATCGCCTCCTCGAACCTTTCCACCTCGATGACCAGGGCGCGCAGGCCCTCCCGCTCGCCCTCGACGGTCGCGGCTATCTCCAGGAAAGCAGTGCCCACTTGCAGGCGCGGCGATGCGGTCTCGCCGTCCGGCGCCCTCTCCATACCGAGCGTCTCCTGCCAGGCGCGGGCGGCCTCTTCCGGCTCCGCGGCCGCGACGACGACGCTTTCCAGGCGTCTTACCCTGAACGTCATTCGACCGGCTCCTCGATCTCGACCAACGTGCCGTGGCAGGCCTGCACGGGCAGGAAGAACACCCAGCCGCTCAGCCCGCGCCTCGGCGCCTCCTCGACCGGCTCCACGCCTCTCTCTCGCACGCGTGCCATCTCCGCCGCCGCGTCGTCCGTCGCCAGCGCGATGTGGTGCAGCCCTTCACCGCGACGCTCCAGGAACCGCGCCAGCCCCGTATCGGGC
>JBEKDP010000021.1:0-13410 GCA_050014295.1 Dehalococcoidia bacterium
GACGGAGAGCACCACGATCGGCGTGTTGGCGCGTGCACGCACCTCTTGGATAACGACCGTGCCGTCGATGTCCGGCAGCCCCAAGTCGAGCAGGATCAAGTCCGGCCGGCGGCGCGCGTACGCGTCGAGCGCCTCGGCACCCGTCTCCGCCGTTTCCACGTCGAAGCCGTGGCGGGTCAGGTTAGTGTTCAGCGCCCTCAGGATGCCGGGGTCGTCTTCGACGACGAGCACCCGTGCGCCCGTCCCTGACGTCATCCGCCCTGCTCCTGCTTCTCTGCCCCGATCGGCTCACCCCCGGCCAGCGGCAGGGCGAAGACGAAGCGAGCGCCGCCGCCGGGAGCGTTCTCCGCCCAGATGCGGCCGCCGTGCGCCTCGACAAGCCCCTTCGCAACGGCCAGCCCCAGTCCCATGCCCTTGGGCCGCAGCTCCCGTCCCTTGACCCGGTAGAACGGATCGAACAGCCGCCGAATGTTCTGCGGCGGTATCCCCGGCCCCTGGTCCGTCACTTCCAGCCGCACTTCCTCCGCGTCCTGACGAGCCGAGACGCGGATCTCCGTCCCCGGCGGCGTATACTTCGTCGCGTTCTCAATCAAGTTGAACAGCACGTCGCCGATCTCGAGATAGTCCAGCGGCACCGGCGGCAGGTCGTCGGGAACGTCTACCACGATAGGATGCTGCGCCGTGACCGGCCGCAGGCGGCCCAGAACGTCGTCGACCAGCGCCGCGAGGTCGTACCAGTCTTTGTCCGGCCGCAGGCTGCCCGCCTCGATTCGCGACAGGTCGAGCAGGTTCCCGACCAGGCGGTTGAGATAACCCGCCTCCTCCTCGATCGCTCGCGCAAACTCGCGCCGCTCCTCCTCCGTCCAAGCGACGTCTTCCTGCAGCAGGCTGCCAGCGGAGGCGACTATCGACGCCAGCGGCGTCTTCAGGTCGTGCGATACGGCGTTGAGCAGCGCCGACTTGAGCTCATCCGTGCGCTGCAGGATCTCCGCCTCCGTCGCGACCTCTCTCAGCCGCACCCGCTCGACGGTTAGACCAAGCTGATTCGCTACCGCCAGGAGCAGGCGGTCGTCGGCGTTGCTCAAGGCTCGGGCGCTCGGCCTTCTCACGAGCACAAGATGACCGATCTGATCCGATTGCAGGTTAATGGGGATCTTGCGCAGTCGGTCCTCCCTTTCACCAAGCGCTGTCGCCGGAGACAGAGGCGGCACGACCCGAATCCATCGGCCCAGCGGGCTGGACCGGCCGCCCGCCGGCGCTGCCCCTTGGCTCAGGATTTGCACCGGCGGCAAGCGCGGGTGACGAGCAAGCTGAAGAGCTTCCGCATCGCCCGCTTCAGCCTGGAGCGCGACCGGCGCCTCCGGCCCGAGGTCGACGATCACCGCCGCCAGCTCCAGCTCCTCGCGCAGCCTCTCCGCGACGGCCGTCAACGCCTCGCGGAGGTCGGGCGCCTGCATCAGCCGGACCACGTCGTACAGGACCACGGCTTCGCGCTCTCTCCGCTCCGCCTCGCGCGCCCGCTGCCGTAGCGCCGCCGCGAGCTGACCGGTGATCACGCCCGTCACCAGCAGCACAACGAGTGCCACCCACTCCTCCGTGTTGTTGACTGTGAGATGGTGGGTCGGCTGGACGAAGAAGAAGTCGAAGGCGAGAAACGCGGCGATGGAGGCGAAGACCGCTGGCACGCTGCCGAACGCCACGGCGGTGAAAAGCACCGCGAGCAGGTAGAGTATCGAGATGTTCGCCACATCTGCCGATTGGCGAACAAGCCCTATCGCTCCCGTCACCAGCGCTGTGAGCGCTAGAGCGACGGCGTAGCCTACCCAGGAATGCGTCGAAACGTATCGAGCCAGTCGGGTCCTCACACAACGGAGTATACTGCCGCGATTCCGCCGCAAGAAAGCTTCTTCCCCATGCCGTTGCTTCGAGTGGTAGAATTGATGTGCGACACGGCGGGCAGCGCTCCGACAAGGAGGCGAATCATGACAGTGCGCGACACGGTCCTCAGACGCACGACCGGTCCCTATCTGGCGACCGTGCTGAAGCTGATGGCTCGATCTTTCAACAAGAACACGGACCTCCGGCGCGAGCTCTACCGGCGTCACAACGGGACGCTCGAGCCGTTCGATACCAAGTTCCAGTTCCGCACTGCCGACGGCGCCACAAGCCTCTATCTCAGCATCGAGGGCGGTCGGATGCGCGGTGGCAGCGGCCTTGTCCAAGCCCCGGACCTGATCGCGACCTTCTCCGACTACACCGCCCTGCGCACCTTCCTGTCGCCTTTCGCGCGCTCCGATCCGCTGAACCTGATGCTCGAGAACAAGCTGTCGTTTGAAGGCAACATGAGCTACCTGGCTCGGCTTGGCCACCTGACGGCCGTCGTGCGCAACCGCCGCTGGCGCCGGACGCTGGACAGCCCGAACGGCGCGGGCGACCCAGCGGAGCGCGGCGACTCCATGTTGGGAGCATCTCGCGTCGAGAAGCGACGCGAGACCCTGCGCTGCGAACGGACGCCGGAGGTCGCCGTCTTGGACGACCCCTATCTCAGCCGCTACACCATCGATGATTTCCCCCGGCTCAAGGCCATGCGCGCCGAGTTCTTCGCTGCCCAAGGGGAGATCTGCACCGAGCGACCGCGTCTGATCACCCAATACTATCGTGAGCACGGCTTCGAGACCGACGCCGAAGGCCGCGACATCGACCCCGAGCTGCGACAGGCCGGCGCCCTCCATCACCTCCTCGTCAACAAAGAGCCGCTGATCCGGGATCGCGCCTTGCTCCCGGGCACCACGACCACCAAGTTCCCCGGCGTTGTCATCTATCCTGAGATGTCGGGCCTCAACATCTGGGCGGAGCTCACCACCGTGAGCAAGCGCGAGTTGAACCCGTACCGCATCTCCGCCGCAGACGTCGACCTTCTGAACCAGGACGTCTTCCCGTTCTGGGCCGACCGCAACGTGCGCGAGTGGACGCGGCGGGAGTGGAACAACGCCCGCTGCCAGCAACTGGACGAGCGCTGGGTCCTCTACTTCATGTGGAAGACCGCCGCCGTCTCCCACACCATTCCCGACTACCCGGCGGTGCTCGAGAGAGGTCTTCTCGCCATCCGCGACGATGCGGCCCGTCTTGAAGCCAGCGCTGCCGACGACCGTGCTCGCAACTACTATCGCGCGACGCAGATCGTGCTTGACGGCACGCTGCGCTACGTCGAACGGCTGGCCGAGAAGGCCCATGCCCTGGCGGCCGCTCTCGACGCGGGCAACCCCGCGCAGGCGGCCCGCCGCGACGAGCTGCTGGAGATCGCCCGCATCTGTCGCAAAGTGCCCGCCTGCCCCGCTGAGTCGCTTCATGAAGCGCTGAGCGTCATCTTGCTCGTCCAGATCGCCCTCCACATGGAGAACATGAACGCCGGCCTCTCCATTGGCCGCCTGGATGCCTGGCTCCAGCCCTATTTCCTCCGCGATATCGCCGCGGCGCAAACGGACGGCGAGCGCGAGGCGGTCGTGAAGCGCGCCATCGAGCTGGTAGGCTCGTTCTTCCTCCAGTGCAACGACCACCTCCCCCTCGTGCCCAGCGCCGGCATCCGGCTCTTCGCCGGCAGCTCCTCGGACATGGCGATGACGGTCGGCGGCGTCGACCGGGAGGGGAACAGCGCCGTCTGCGACATGACCTACGTCGTGCTCAAGGTCGCCGAGATGCTTACCCTGCGCGACCCAAACCTGAACGCCCGCTACCACCCGAAGGCCAACTCCCTGGAGTACCTCCGCCGCCTCTGCGAGGTCAACGTCATCACCACCTCGACGCCTTCCATCCACAACGACGAGGCGGTCATCGCCACACTGGTCAACCAGGGGTTCGCCCTGGAGGACGCGCGTGATTGGGGTGCCACCGGCTGCGTCGAGCCGACCAGTTGCGGCCGCCACATCGGTCACACCAACTGCATGCTCCTGAACACCGTGGCCGCGCTGGAGATGGCGCTCAACGACGGCTATCATCCGCTTGTCCGCGAGCAGATCGGTCCCCACACCGGCAACGTCACCGACGCTTCCCGTTTTGAGACCTTCGACAAGTTCCTCGCCGCCTACAAAGAGCAGCTCGGGTATCTCATCGGGCAGTCGGTGGAGTACAACAACCTGCTGGGGCGCGCCCATCAGTACCTCCACCCGACGCCGCTCCTCTCGTCGCTCATCCAGGGCTGCCTCGAGAGCAGCCGCGACGTCATCGACGGCGGCGCGACTTACAACAGCTCCGGCGCCGCGCTCGTCTCCGTCGCTGACGTGGTCGATAGCCTGCTGGCGATCCGCCAACTGGTGTACGAAGAGAAGGCGGTCGATTTCGGCACTCTGCTGCGCGCCCTCCGCGACGACTTCGCCGGCCACGAGGCGCTTCACGCCCGCATCATGAAGCGGGTGCCCAAGTTCGGCTCCGACGCCCCCGGCACGCGCGAGATGGCTGAGGACATCATCAACTTCATCTATGACGAGTACCACTCGAAGGAGAACTACCGGGGCGGCCATTACACCAGCGGCTTCTGGAGCATGTCGAACCATGTCGTCTTTGGTGCGCTCTCCGGCGCTCTGCCCAGCGGCCGCAAGCGGGGTAAGGCGTTCACTCCCGGCATCACGCCGGCGGCCTCGGCGTCGCCCAACCTGCTCGACAACATCCGCACCGTCGCCGCGCTCGACCCCCTGAAGATGCCGAACAACATCGCCTTCAACGTCAAGCTAACGCCGGCGCCCGGCGAGCCTCATGCCGAGTTTGTCGAGCATGCCACCACCTATGCCAAGACCTACTTCGAGCTCGGCGGCATGCAGATGCAGTTCAACATGGTGACCACGGAGACCCTCCGCGACGCTATGGAGCACCCGGAGGACTACCGCAACCTGATGGTGCGCATCTCCGGCTACAACGCCTACTTCGTCGAGCTCAATCGTGAGATGCAGATAGAGCTCATCGAGCGGGCGGAGTACCGCTAGCCGCCATGGCTGGAGTCGACATAACTTTGTCTGAACACCGGCGACCGCTGATCGTCGACGTTCGTCCCAACTCGCTCGACGACGGCCCCGGCATCCGGACGACCGTCTTCTTCAAGGGCTGTCCTCTCGCCTGCGTCTGGTGCCACAACCCGGAAGCTATCGACTCTCGCCCGGAGATCGCCTTTCTGGAGAACGACTGCATTGCCTGTGGCCAGTGCATGCCCGTCTGCGCGGCCCGAGCGCTCGGCGCTGGCCCCGCCGTCTTCTTCGACCGCACGCGCTGCAACCGTTGCGGCCTCTGCGCCGACGTCTGCCCCACCGGCTTCCTCAAGCGCGTTGGCCGCTACTGGGAGATCGACGACCTGCTGCCGCTCCTCCTCCGCGACCAGCCTTTCTACCGCAACTCGGGCGGCGGCGTCACCCTTTCCGGCGGCGAAGCGACGATGTTCCCCCGCTACGTCGAAGACCTGCTGAAGCGGCTGCGGGCGGCGGGCGTCCACACGCTAGTCGAGACCTGCGGCCTGTTCCGGTTGGAGACCTTCTGCGAGCGTCTACTCCCGCATCTTGACCTGGTCTACTACGATGTCAAGTTCATCGACGAGGAGCTTCACCGGCGCTTCACCGGCCGCCCGAACCGCGTCATATTGGAGAATCTGAAGGCCCTTGCCGAGCGCGCGCCCGGACGTGTCCTGCCCCGCGTGCCGCTGATCCCCGGCCTCACCGCCGATCTCGACAACCTGCGCGCAATCGGCGTCTTCCTACGACGGCTCGGCTTCTCGGAAGCGCGCCTTCTTCCCTATAATCCGCTCTGGGCGGAGAAGGCCGTCAGTGTGGGCCGCGCCAGCGGCTACCGGCACGAGGGGTGGCTTTCGCGCGAAGAGCAAGCTGCCTGCGAGGCCGCCTTCTTCGCTGCCCTCTGCGGCTGAGGGCGCGGCGCTCGGTGCCAGCCGGAACGCCGCTACTCCTGTTCGGAGTCAGCCTTCGCCCTCGGTATGAAGTCCAGGGCAAGCGAGTTGATGCAATATCGTTTGCCGCTCTCTGTGGGGCCGTCGTCGAAGACGTGCCCCAGATGAGAGCCGCAGTTCTGGCACGTCACCTCAATCCGGTGCATCCCAGCGGAGTAGTCGTCCTCGTAGCCGATGTTCTTGTTGACCACGGGCCGGTCGAAAGACGGCCAGCCTGTCCGCGAATCGAACTTCGAATCGGAATGGAAGAGCTCGGTCCCGCAGACGACACACGCGTATGTCCCAGGTTCCTTGTTATGAGTGTACTTGCCGGAGAACGGAGGCTCGGTTCCCTTCAGAAAGCAGACGTTGTATTGCTCCGGCGTAAGCTTCTTCTTCGCCTCGTCGACGGTTGCTTTGCTTCGCGTCATATGTATTCCTCCTTCACCTCGTCCCCGAAACTGCGCAGCAGCTTTCTGATCTTGGGTTCGATGACGATTGAGCAGTACGAGTTGTGCGGGTTGGCGGCATAATAGTCTTGATGATAGCCCTCAGCCGGGTAGAACCGCTTGAATGGCTCGATGGTCGTCACGATCTTCCCACCGAGCTTGCCGGACGCCTGCCACTTGCTCTTGGAGGCCTCCGCCGTTCGCCTCTGCTCCTCGCTGTGGTAGAAAATAGCGGAGCGGTATTGATGCCCGACGTCCGCGCCCTGCCTGTCCAGGGTGGTAGGATCGTGGGTTGCCCAGAACACCTCCAGCAGGCTGTCGTAGGAAACGATCCGCGGGTCGAACGCGACCTGCACCGCCTCGGCGTGGCCGGTCCTCCCGCTGGAGACCTGCGCGTAAGAGGGGTCTTCGAAGTCCCCGCCGGTGTAGCCCGAAATCACCTCATGGACTCCCTTAATCCTCTTGAAGAGTGCCTCCGTGCACCAAAAGCACCCTCCAGCCAGTGTGGCCATTTCCAGTCCGCTCGCCGGAGGCTTTTCCTCGCTCGACGTGTTTGGCGACATCATGCGTCACCCCTCCAATTCTGCTTCCACATCCTTGACTCCATATTGCCTCTCCCAATTCCATTCTAGCAGACCCGTTCGACGCTGGAGCCGAACGCTTATGTGAATCTGATCCCATCCGTGTCGCCGAACCCGCCTCGTGGCGCCATCACGGCGTGGTGCATGGGGGCCTAGAGGAGGATTTCGAATATTTGGACGGTTCGGTGCCCCAGAGGCCCTGGTTTCTGCGAGACGTGCCCCACGACGGAATCGTGGCCTCGGCCGTTCGCCGTGCGTGGCCAAACTCGCGGGGGATAAGGTGCCCCTCCGCCCTCGGACTGCCGAAGGCGCAGACTGCCCGACGGATATTCTGGGCAGGCCCGGATGGATCGAGAAATAGGGGTTGACTTTGCGCCGCTATTGCACTACACTCACAGGGAATTTCCCCGCCCAGAGTCGGACGCTCCGCCAGGCCCAGGCTGCAAGGGGGCCCGCGCGTGCGTTTGACGTTTTGTACCACCAGGAGGTAGTGGCATGAGACGCTGGTTCTGGGCCCTGCTGACTCTGTCTGGGGTTGCACTCGCCGTCGCGTTTGCTGTCTTCCCCTTCGCCGGCCATAACAACGTGCGAACGTACGCCCACATAGTCGACCTAGACGGCGACACGGTGGTCACCGGCCCCGGCGACGCCCACCTTGAGATCGACATGAACCCCACAAACGGGAGCGGTCCTTGCAACCCGGTGGATGACACCGCTAATGTGACTGTAGGCCAGACCTACTCGGTGGCGGTCTGTCTGACAAGCGCCGGGAGGATCGGCGATGTGGGTAATGAGCCAAATGCCTTCAACTTCAACCTGGTCTACGACGACTCGCTCAACCAGTGCCAGCCCGTAACGTGTGGGGCTGGGACGAGCGACCCCAGTTGCTATGATGGCAACCCGGACGCGAATATGGGCGTCACGAGCTTCAGTACGCCCGACTTGGGTGGTGCCGCCGTAGGCTACGACTGCACTGGTGTCGGCAAAGCGCTGCCGGTTTGTGACAAGAACGCCGGCGCCCATGGGCCGGGCCTAGGGGTGGCCTACATTGGCTGTTTCACGACAGGTACTCCGACCCTGCCCGTCGGCGACACGGTCTCGGCGCCACTCGCCATGGTGACGTTCCACGTAATTGCGGGCGGTGTCGACACGATGTCCCTGACCGCCGTGGTGGTGACGAGTTCCAATTACGGCGCCTCTCTTGTGGCCTGCCCCGGCGGTATCGGCGAGTGCTTCGGTGGCACGGACAATAAGACCGGCGGAGGCACGGCGACAGCAGGGCCCACGGCGACATCGACAACCGTGCCCACGGCGACAGGCACGCCGAGTTGCGGCCTGGAGGGGTTGCCCACTTGTACGGCCACGCCGAAGGCTTACACTTCGACGCCGACCGCCGTCGCGACGGCAACTGCGGTACCGTCAGGAGGAGGAGGAGGAGGTGGTGGTGGTAACCCGCCTCTGCCGCCACCGCCTGGGGGCGGCGCCGGACCTGCCGTTTCGCCGCCTTCCACCGGTGATGGTTCGGGCGGCACCTCTTGGGCTACCTGGCTAATTGGGGTGATGGCGAGCTTTGGCGCGATTTCTCTGGTGAGCGGGGGGCTCTACCTCCGCCGCGCTAGGATGCGACAGTAGGTATAGAGAGGGGAGCGGTGGTCGTGATCGCCGCTCCCCCTCAAGTCATGCCGTCGAAGACCGCTGTGATAGGCCTCGGTTTCGAGCGCGGGGATGGAAGCTCGGTACCGCGGGATAGGACTAAAGGGGGATGCGAGCTATGAAACACACGAAGATGGTCTTGCTCATGGTGGTCCCAGCACTGGTGGTGCTGTTCTTTGGCGGAAGCATGCGGCCTCCGGCGGCACAGGCGACGCCGATAAAGGTTATTACGCTCACCGATGTCATGTGTCTTACGATGAATGGCGCCGCCGACTGGATCGGCGACGGTCAGCCCCTAACCCCCGGTAACAACACCGAGGGGCTTACGACCTGTTCCCCGACCGGCGGGTTCGGGGGCTTGACCGTAGAACACAACTTCAGGACTCTGACCAGAGTAGTCAGGCACTTGCCGTTCAACGCAGACCCGAACGTTGTCACCAGCGAGACCAACGATCCCCAGCCGGAGGATTTCGCCAAGACCGACGTGGACCTTGGCCAGCTCCATCAAGACGATCAGACAATGTACGTCGTTGCCTTCGTGGGCAACGATGACCCCGTGAGCTTCTATGTCGATGCGGGCGTATTCTTGGATCAGCACGGCAATTCTACCGGGAAGTCTAGCATTAGCTGTGGCCCGGCGCCTTTGGTCCCTTCGAGCTACGATTTCACCGACCCCGACTGTGACAAGGATCCGAGCACCGTGGGCGATGGTGTCGTCGTCGCCGCCTTCCAGGCAAACGGCGCAGATCGCGGCCACTACAACATCAGAGTGCGCCAGGATCATATCGAGGTGAGTGAGCCCTACCAGATTGTGGGCGAACCGGACAAGATCACGTTCAAGCCGTTTGACCCTGCCATTCAGACCGGCGCTCCCGCTTGCGAGCTGTTCAGCGACACCCCGAGCTTCCTCGCCATCGAGGGGGAGCCGGAGACGAGTCCCACGGTGGCAACCGTGACGGACGACGACGGCACGGCCATCACCGGCGCTATAGTCGTATACACAGCAGAGGATCCCGAAAACCCGGGTAGCCCATCCAACAGGGCTGCTTTCGTCAACCCTTACCCTCTGGTTATCGCCGTCACGCCTACGCTCGACTTGCAGGCTCTCGGCGTCGGCTCGCCGGAGGTGCTCTGCGGCGGCGATGAAGCGGGAACAGTGAAGCTGACGGCCACGATCACGGACGGCACTGCCGAGCTGGGTGCAGCGCTGGACCCCGGTGGGGCCGGCGGCCGCTCGGCCAGGGTCGAGTACCCCGTCCAGGGCCCGCCGGATACGATGGTGCTCAGCGCAAGTCCGGCCAGCTTGGCCTGCGACGGCACCAGCAATACGACCGTATCGGCTACTCTGACCGACGCCGATGGGAAGCCGGTGGTGAACGGCAACCGCGTCAGCTTTGACGTCCAGACGCTGGCGAGCGCTAATCCGCTCGACGGGCGCTCGGCAGCGGGTGTCGCTACAAGCGCTATCACGCCGCTCGCCGGCTTGACCAGCGGCGTCGTCGTGCATGCCACGTGGGATCGGCATGTCGCGGTGAGCGTGCCGCCTACGCCCCCGCCGAACTTGACGCCCGAACCGACCAAGCTGAAGTTCGTGGCGTCGCCTCTCGAGCAGGACCTGTTGGTAAGCTGCGAGGCGCCCGCGTCGTCGGCGCCGCCCGCCGAGGTTCCTTCGGGACCGCCAAGCGGTGCGCCGAGCGGAATCGTGATCTCAGCGCCAAATACGGGTGATGGGGGAAGCGGCGCGCCATCCTGGTGGCTGGCGCTGCCTCTGGGCCTCACGGCGCTGTTGCTCATGGGCTCCGGACTGGCCTTGCGGCGGCGTGCGCGCTAGCAGACGACCTCATCTCGAACGAATCGCGATCCCCCTCCCCAACCCGGAGGGGGATCGCTAATGAGCGGTGTCTGAGAAGGGAAGCAGTGAAAGAACGGATGGCGTTAACCTTTTCCGTTGTGAGACGTTATAACAATCGGCACAGAGGGCTATAGAGGCATGGCCTAACGTTCTGTGTGCCTGCTCTGCGGGCCCCGCAGCTTGGCGGTCGGCGTTGAGGATTGCCAGCCGGCAGGCAGGGAAGGCGGGATAAGGCCAAGGAAAGGAGGTACGGCCACGAGAAAGGTTCCGGTGCACTAACGTATCGCCTTCGGCGTCGTCGCAGTCTCGGCCGAGGGCGACGTGGAAAGCGAGAAGTAAGGGTAGCTGGAACAAGGACCTGAGAAGCGTCGAACAAGTAGAACACGAAGACAGTTGGACCTGAGGAGGATTCCTGAATGAAGAAGATTGCGATACTAGTAGGGTTGATGGCCCTGGCAGTGGTCATCGGCGTAACGGGGACGACCTTCCGCGCCGACAAGGCCGCGGCCAAGCCGACCGACGTAATAGCGTTCAACCCGGACGTCTGTGCGGGCATCACGCACTCAGCGGCCTGCTACGATCTGCAAAACCCGGCCAACCTAGCGATCGTGGCCGAGATCCTGGACGGCGCCGTAGACGACCCCAGCACCTACGACGACCTGGTGAATGCCAGCGATGCCCAGTTGGGGGACGACAGCCAATCCCTGGCAGACCTGCTGGTCAACAGCCAATCCATGTGGGTGCTCACTTTCGTCAGCAACGATGCCAACGTCCAGGAGGTGGCCGACGAGGGCGTCTGGCTCTCCACCGGCACCTCTGACACCGCTCTAGCCTGTCCCTTCGCCGACGAGGACTGTAACGCGGACGGGACCAAAGGCGACGGTGTGGTCGTTGACCTGCTCTACTCCGGCGTTCCGCTTGCTGACACGGACACGAGCGACTTCCTCGACCGCGGCGATGCGACGATCGACATCACCCAGGCCGGCGTCGATCAGACGTTGGACTACACGGTGGTCGGAGGGGTCGACGACATAACCCTGAAGTCGCTTAAGACCACGATCCAAGAGAACTCCGGTGCCCCCTGCGTTCTCGGTGGGTACCCGACCAACGAGTTTACTCAGGAGAACGCGCTAGCCGACGTGACCGGTCTGTTGGCCACCATCGTCGACGACGACGGGACCGAGCTGACGGGCATTTGGGTCGCTTGGGCCCAGACGGACAGCAACGATGACCCGAGCGACATTACGCTGGCTAAGGACGCGCAGTCGACGAGCGGCCACCCGCTCTCGGTCAGCGTGTTCAAGAGCAAGCAAGCCTCGGCGCCCAACGTAGCGTGCGGCGGCGATCCTCAGACGGGCGCCAAGATTGACGCGGCCTACGATGCCGACGCCGACGGGGTCATCGAGAACGAGAGGGGCTCCATCGATGACGAGGTCACTTTGGACGTCGTCACCGCTCCCGCCAGCATGACGCTCGCGGCCAACCCCGCGACGATCATGTGCGACGGCACGACCAACTCCACAGTCAGCGCCACCGTTCTGGGCGACGACAGCAAGCCCGTCGTCTCCGGCAACGCGGTGCGGTTCGACGTTGTCGCGCTGGGCACCGCTAACCCGATCGTCGGCAAGACGGACGACAAGGGCGTTGCCAGCAGCGTAATCACGCCGCTCTCCGGTCCGCTGGCAGGCGTAACGGTGCTGGCGACCGTGGACGAGACGTCGTGTAACGTTGACGTGGGGAGTGAATGCTCGTTTGATACGGGCCAGGCCAGCGGTCTCACGGCCAGCGCTGTGGACCTCAGCATCCGCGACAACGAGTGCTACAACCCCTGCAACCGGGAATCGTCGGGCGCGACGGACGTCGAGGGGTCCATCCTGGTGAACTGCCAGCAGGCAGCGCCGACGGTGGCCCCGCCAGTCGTAATACCGACAGCGCTACCGCCAATCCGCGGTCCGAACACCGGTGACGGCGGCTACCTGCCCTAGCGCAGGCTAGCCTAGCAAACGCAACTTAGACCCTGGGGGCCCTGGTTTTCCGGGGCCCCCAGGACTGTCAGATGGGCCTGGACGAATCCCATCGCCAGGGCCGGAAAACGGCAGACCACATTCACAATCAGCGCAGACGCATTCGCTCGAAGGCTTGACCCCCAGACGACGCACGTTACAATAAATAGGAGACGTCTTCTCGCCTCTCGCGGCGAGTGGCGGCGACAACAAGGGATCACGACGACCAAGCTGTCATGAGGTATACGATGCAGAGACTCCTCGAATCACGCAGGCGGGTGCTTGTCATCGGCCTTCCTGTGCTCGCTATCATCATTCTTGGGCTGATATTCGGCCTCCGCGTCGCCCGAGGGGGCGGAGGTGACGAGAGCGCGAACGACTCGTCTACGGCCACCGGCAGGAGCGCAGGGCTTCTGCAGGAGACGATCACGGGTATGCAGGCCCTGGAGAACCAGGACCTGCTCAATCGCGACAACGCAGGGGGTATCTCGGGGACGAACCCCGATGCGCCGGTCCCCGGCGGCGAAGGCGACCAACTGATAATCCCGTCGATAAACGTCGACGCACCGCTGACGATGAAGGCGGTGGGCGCCGACGGCCAGATGCCGAATCCGGACGGGCCGCAAGACGTTGTCTGGTACGACTTCTCCGGCTTCACGGGCCTCGGCGGCAGGCCTGGAGTTGGCGGTAACACGGTCCTTTCCGGTCACGTGGACTACCACAACTACGGCCCGGCGGTCTTCTGGGACCTGAACAAGCTTGAGCAGGGGGCGGAGATCGACATCCATCTCCGCGACGGCTCCACCTACAAGTACTCCGTGAGTTGGAACCGAGTAGTCGACCCGGGGGCATCCGACTGGGCCGACATCGTGAAGGCGACGCCGCAGGAGTCGCTGACGATGGTCACCTGCGCCGGTACCTTCGATTCGAGCAGTCGTTCCTATAACGAGCG
>JBEKDP010000022.1:0-13201 GCA_050014295.1 Dehalococcoidia bacterium
AGGAGAGAGGAGATGGCTTCCACCCCGTTCGCCGCAGTGGTTCCCCCTTCCGGCTTCTTCGATTCCGATGGCGTTAAGATTCACTACGAGACGTTCGGCCAGGGAAGGCCTATCGTTCTCGTCCATGGCTTTCCGGCCAACCTGAAGATCAACTGGCTGGGGCCGAAGTGGGTGGAGGCCCTCCAGCCCATCCGCCGGGTCGTCGCGCTGGACTGCCGCGGCCACGGCGAGAGTGACAAGCCGCACGACCCCGAGGCCTACTCCAAGGAGAACATGGCCGGGGACGTTCTCCGCCTCATGGACCACCTCGGCATCGAGAAAGCCGATCTGTTCGGCTACTCGATGGGGTCCGGCATCGCCTGCCATCTGCTGGCCCGCCACCGCGAGAGGTTCACTGCTGTGATCCTGGCCGGCATCGGCGACCGCTTTGTCTTCGGTTCCCAGGCGGAAATGCGTGCCGACGGCATCGCCGACGCCATCATGGCTGAGGACCCGTCGCTCATCACCAACCCTGTCGGCCGCCGCTATCGGGCCTTGGCCGAGGGGATACCAAACAACGACATGAAAGCTCTCGCCGGCTACGCGACAAGCAGGGGCGAGCCCGTCGACCACGCGGACTTGGCTGCCGTCGACATTCCTGTCCTCGTTATGAACGGGGCAAACGACGATGTGATGGGGAAGGCGGACGAGCTCGTCGCTGCCATCCCTGGTGCCAACCACGTCGTCATACCGGACGCCGACCACCTCGTCGTGTTTGATCCGCGATGCAAGGAGCCGGTGTTGTCCTTCCTGAAGGAGCAGCGGTAGGACCGATGCGGTTCGCCGGCTGAGGTGTCGGGTTCATCGACACGCGGCGGTTCTCCGGCCCTTGAACCGGGGGTAGCGTGCGCGCGGCTACTCGTAGCGGAGGGCGGCGGCGATGGGGATGCTTGCCGCCTGTCGCGCGGGGATGAAGGTCATCAGCAGGGAGGCCCCGTAGGCGAAGGCCGAGATGAAGATGACCTGCAGCCAAGGGATGTAGAATTGGTCGGTCTTGCTACCGAGATCGCCGCCGGTGACAAGGAAGTATGAGAGCAAGAGGCCAAGGCCCACGCCGGACATGATGCCCAGCAGCGTCACGAACGACGATTCCATCAGGAAGCTGAGGGCGACCGTCCCGCGCTTGAAGCCGATGGCGCGCAGCATGCCGATATGCTGGCGGCGCTCCACTACGGTCCGGAAGGCGATGACGCCCACAGCGGCCACGCCAACGACGAGGCCGAGGCCCATGAACGCCTGCATCAGGTACAGGAAGTTGCGGAACGTCGCGGTCTCGCTGTCGCGCTGCGCCTTTATCGAGTTCGCCTGGGCGCCGGTGGTGAAGAGCGCCGACTCGATCCCTTTCGCGACCGTCTTCGACTGATCGGGGTTCGCCAGCCGGATGACGTCGACGGAGTAGTTGGGGCCGCCAAACACGTCTTGAAGTGACTGCCTTGAGACGATGAGCCCCGCGAATCCGGAGTCCGGTCCCGAGCCGCTGGCGGTTGAGGACAGGATGCCGATGATCTGCACGCTGCCGGTCGACCCGTTGGCGCTGTCACGCATTTCGACGGTAATGGGGTCGAACACGGTGGTAGAGCTGTCCACGCCGTCAAGCTTGAAAACCTTCGACTCTCCTCCGAAGCTGAAGCCCTGAGAGAGCGCGTTCGCGTCGATGACGGCCAGGTTGGGGTTCGTGCGGAGTGCCTCCCAGACGGACTTGTCGTCGGCGTAGCCCGTGGCGCGCGCCATGAACTGGAGTCGGGGGTCCTGGAGGAAGCCGTCGTCCGCGCCTTTGACGAGGTAGGACTTGAAGTCCTGCTGTCCCGCTTGGCGTAGCTCGGTGTCGATGGGCTTGGCAACGCCGAGCGTGCCAAGGCTGGTGAATGCACTGGTGTCCACGTTGCTGCCGGCGAGCGCTTGACGCAGGTCGCCGATGGGGTTGTTTGGGTTCTCGTCAACTTCGACATCCCAGCCGCCGCGCGCCGCGTCGCTGAGGAACATGCGCTCGAAGTTGAAGTTCATCGCGGACATCGTGGTGAGGGCGAAGATGACGAGGGAGATCATGGCCATCGTCATGCCGGTGCGGAACTTGCTGGCGAGCGGGTAGGCGATCGCTGTCTTGATCGCGGGCAGGATGCGTCCGGCGCGATCGCCTATCCGGGAGAGGAAGTTGAGGGCGATATCAGCGTTGTAAATGAGGACGAAGGTCGCGGCAGCTACCATGACGGCGCCGCTCAGGAAGAACATCTCCGGCCCCGCCGACCCCAGATCCCGGTTGGCGCTCATCCAGTGCGGCAGACGGCCGCCGGCGCCAAAGAGCCAGAAGAGGAGCAGGATGATGCCGATGGCAGTGAAAAGCGGTCGCTCGGGCGCGCGCAGATATCGCAACGCCAGCGCTAGCCCGAAGAAGGCGAAGGAGAAGCCGAAGGTGTAGAGGAACATCGACCTCGCGGCGATCCCGAGGAACAGGACCAGGGCGCTGAAGATGAAGATGGCGATGCCGGCGATAAGCGAGCGGCGTCGCGGCTTCGCTTCCGGCTCCGGCAGGTCGCGGATGGCGCGCACGATGTTGAGGTTGCTCACTCGCCAAGAAGCAAAGACGACAGTGATGAAGGTGAGCACAATGCCCAGCGAGTAGGAGATGACGAGGCTCCGAGGGCTGACCGATGGCGTGATGGAGATGCCGAACTGGGAGAATATGGCGGCAAGCAGGAGGGTCAAAATGAAGGAGATCAGCACGCCCAGGACGACGCCGACAAACGCCGACAGCATGTTGTAGCCCATGCCCTCCGACATGAACATCTGGATGAGGTGTCGTCGTTTTGTGCCTACGGCGCGGACGATGCCCATCTCCATCTTCCGCTCCGCGGCGAGCATCACGAAGATCATGATGATCAGGAGGACGCCGGCGGCGATGGAGAAGAGGCCGAGGACGAGGAAGAACGTCATCATGCCGTTCCCGGCCAGCTCCGCGGTATGCAGGTCGTCCTGCTTCGACTCGTCGACCGTGAGATTGAGCCCGTTATTGTCGATCACCTGGTTGATTTTGGCGATAACGCCGTTGCTGAGGGGAACGGAGTCGCGAACGCCGCCGGTGTTCGAGATGGCGATGAAGTCGAAGACGCCATTGCGGTTGAATATCTTTTGGAACACGGACAAGCGTCCCACCATGCCCTCGCCGTTGCCTCCCGTCCCGACTGCGCCGGTCACTGCCTTGTTTTGGACGACGTCGGCCACAGTGAAGCGGAACGGCTGGTTCTGGAAGTAGATGGTCACGGTGTCGCCGGGCCCGAGGCTCAGGTCATCCGCCGCGCTCTTGTTCAGGTAGACCTCGTTGTCGCCGAGCTTGTTCGGGTCGAGCACGTCACCGTGAAGATTGATGATATCGGGGAAGGCGGCCATCGTCGCCGGGTCCATGCCCACTACGTGGAAATCGGGAGCGCTGAGACGAGCCTTCTCGTTGACGGCGGGGATGTTCTCCACGAGAGCCGGAGCGATGCCGTCGATGGCAGGATCGCCGGCAAGCCCGTCGCGTAGCTGGACGAACGCCGACTCCGGGATGGTGACGCCGCTCTGGCCGACTCCGCTCTGGTTGTTCGCGGTCTCGTACTTCACGATCTCGTCCACGTGGCCGAGGGAGTCGTAGATCATCGTTGTAAAGCTGTGGTCGACGGTGTCGCCGGTCGTAAAGGCGGCGGAGATGATAAGCGTACTGAGCATGAGGCCGATGATGATCAGCACCGTCTGGGCGACGCGCCGTGGGATGTTGCGCACCCCGACAACGAACATGACGCGGTTCCGGAGGGCCGTGATGCCCACAGTCGCCAGGGCGATGGCGAGCAGCACGACCATCACCACCAATATCGAGTCCATGGGGATGCCGAAGAGGCTTTTCATAACGTCTCCCAGGGGATTCCGCCGGCCAGCAGGGGCATCAGGCGTTTAGTTTCTCGTCGACGACGAGGCCGTCGACCATGTAGACGATGCGATGCGCGCGCGCGGCGATCTTGGCGTCGTGCGTCACGAGGACGAACGTCTGTCCCCGACGGCCGTTGAGCTCGCAGATGAGATCCATTATCTCCTGAGCGTTGGCGCTGTCGAGATCGCCGGTGGGCTCGTCGCCCCAGACGATGGCCGGTTCGTTGACGAGCGCGCGGGCGACGGTGACTCGCTGGCGCTGACCGCCGGAGAGCTCCGCCGGCCGGTGGTTTGCCCAGTCGAGGAGGTGCACTTGATCGAGCGCGGCCAGCGCCCGGCGGCGCGCCTCCTTGACCCCGACACCCGACACGAGGAGGGGCAACTCCACATTCTCTATGGAGGACAGAACCGGCAGCAGATTATAGAACTGGAAGACGAAGCCCATCCTGCGGGCGCGAAACTCCGTCTTCTGATTGTCGGACAGATGGTTGATGTCCGCGCCGTCGACGAGAATGCGGCCGGAGTCGATGTCGTCGAGCCCGCTGAGGCAGTTGAGGAGGGTGGTCTTGCCGCAGCCGGATGGCCCCATGATGGCGATGATCTCGGCGCGTTTCACGGATAGCGTGACGCCGCGGAGAGCGCGCACCTGGATGCGCCCCGTATCGTATATCTTGACGACCTCTGTCGCCTCGACGATCAGATCGGTAGTCCCGGTCGTCGCCAGCTCCTGTCGCTCTTTAGGGGCTGCGGTCAAAGAACTCCTCCTATTGCGCTGACGCCTGTCCAAAAGGAAGGGTAACCGGCTTCCACTGAACGAGAGCCCAGCTACCCCTACACAAAATGATAGGCTTAGCCAGTCGATGGGTCAAACGCAGACGAGGGGGTCAGGGGGTCGCCTGCCAGCGCTGCAGAGCCGCCTCGATTCTGGTGTATAGGCGGGGGAGAGCCTCTTGCCAGTCGCCGGGCAGGAGGATGGCGAACGGGGGTTCGCGGACGAACTTCGATCGATAGTAGACGGCTCCGATCGTGTAGCCTGCAGTGCCGCCGCCGGCGGTGGGCGCTTCTTCCCTGAGACGCGTGACGATGCCGGAAGGGACGGCGTTGGCGGGATAGGTGTTGCCGAGGAGGAGCAGTGACTCCGCCTCGCCGAGCTGGCTGCCGGTTATCCATTCCTCCCGCGCCCGCGCCAGGTCCCCCGCGGCAGCGTACCACTTGCCCATCGAGGTGCGCGCCGGCCCGAAGTCGGGCTGCCGGTCAATGGCGAACGCCAGGTGCTCGTAGGCGGCGTCATGCTGCCCGGAGGCCATCATGATCTCCGCGAGATCGACCCGCGCGGACAGGTCGCCCGGGTTGGTAAAAACGAGAGCGCTGCAGCCGTCCCTGAGTGTCGGCAGGTCGAGCGCCGTCGGCTTGAGGGCATCGTTGCTGATCTGCGACACCAGGTAGCCGGTCGAGCAGGGGTTGAGGGAGAGCACGGAGTACCCGATGATCTCCGCGTAGTGCTCGCGTCGGAAGTCGCTCGTGCTCCAGAAATCCGAGTCGGCGAGCGAGCCCTGGCGCGTGATCGCCGCGGCGTAGGCGTTGATGGCGTCCTGGGTGGCACCTACGTCTTCGAGCACGTTCGCCGCCGCCAGAAGCACCGTGGCATCGGCGCCGGCCAATCGTTGGGCCTCCAGCGCCGCCGTGCGCGCATCGTCGTTCTTCCCCGCCAGCACCAGTGCCCGCGCCAGGTTCGCGTTACCGATGGCGCTGCGCGGATCGAGTTCGACGCCGCGCTGGAGGTGCCCGATCCCGTGGTCGAGAAAGAAGCTGGGCTGTCCCTGGGTATAAGCGAGCGTCTCAGTCAGCCCGAGCTGCAACTGGTAGATCGCCAGGTCGGGGTCCTCGTCCACCGCCTGCTGGCCTTCCTGCACCGCCTGCAGCGTGTGGCCCTTTGCCAGGTTCGCCAGGCCGGAAGAGTAGTGGTAGTGAGGGACGTCGATGCGGCCCCAAACGATGAACAGGCCAACGATGGCTACGGCTGCTAGCCCTCGCGGGGAGAAGTGGAAGAAGCGCCGGAGGAGCGGCGTCGCGCGGGCCGCCAGAGAGGCACGCGGCTTTGCTCCCTCCGCAGGCAGCGCACGGTAATTCGACACGACGATGGCGGAAACAGCGGCAATCGATGCCATGGCCATCTTCCAGATGTTCGCGGCGTCGGCCAGGTTGTGGACGGCAAACCCCACGAGCGCTCCGGTGCAGGCTACCGCCAGCAGACGCTGCGATTGAGTGCCGCCCCAGTAGCTGCGCCAGATCAGCCACACGAGGGTGCCGATCAGCAGCGCCAGCGCGGCCAAGCCGACGATGCCGGCATCGACGGCCACCTGGAGGAAGCCGTTGTGAGCGTGGATGGCGTGAATGGGGTATTCGCCGCTGTACTGCGGGTAGAGCAGGCCATAGGTTCCGGGACCAGCGCCGAGCAGGAGGTGATCGCGGAACATGTGCCAGCCGGCGCTGAAGACGTCTTCGCGGGGCGACAGCGACTGGCGGAAGAGCCACTGCGGGCGGGAGTTCCATTGCGTCGCCGCCACCGCTGCGATGATCACGAGCAGGAGGGCGACGGCCGCTCCAACGAGCAGAGCGGTCGAGGGCCGACGCGGAAGCCTGAGCCGCACGAGCCTTGTGAACGAAGAGCGGGTGGGCTGCTGCGGTCGAACACGCACGGTCAAGGCGATGCCGCCGATTGTCACGATACCACCGACCGCGGCGCCGACCCAGGCGCCGCGCGAGAGGGTAAAGAAGACCGCCAACAACGCCGCCAGGAGGCCGACCGCCCAGGCGAGGCGCTCCCAGTAGGAGGGTGTGCGGTAGACGGCGAGGACGTAGAAGGGCAGGATGAGCGTCATCACCATCCCCAGGATGTTGGGGTGGTCGCCGACTCCATGCACCTTCGGGACAGTAGGCGGGATCAGGTCGGAGAGGTGGAAGCCGCCACGCGTGGTGTTGGCGAAGTTCAGCCAGTGAGTGTAGTCGCCGGCGACGTTCCATAGGGCCCAGATGGCGGCGACGGCGCCAGCGGCCATGAGGCCTCTCTGGAGGGCGAGGGTGTCTAGTAGGTCGAGGTCGCTGAGGACGTAGAAAACGAGGATGGCCAGGACCACGAGCATCGTGCTCTCCAGGCTGACACGCCAGTCGGCGGAGGCGGCGGTGCCGGCCAGGTAAGCGCCCAGGAAGAGGACGAGCGGCCAGTCGAGGGGCGAACCGCCGGGGAGACGGCGGCGGTAGAGGAGATAGCCACCATAAGCGAGCGCAGGTATGAAGGCTACGAGTTGGAGGCGGATGGTGGCCGAGAAAACCTGGGCGCTCGACATCGGCGCTTCCGCGCAGATAAAGTAGCCAAGCCATCCGGCAACCGCGATGGCCGCCGCCCAAGGCAGCAGTCTGAGCGACGCTGCTGGCGGGGTGCGCTTTCTCATCGCGTCATCCTCATAGAACGGCATCCCTGAGGGAGTCCTGCTTGCTTCCCGAGGGACATCGGTTGCCTGGAAGGGGAACTGTACCTCTCACCTCGATCCACCCGTACTGGAACATTCTACCCGTCGCAGTGGGTTCAAGCCAGCTAACGCGAATCCAGCGGTCGCGGTGCCTGGCTGCTGCCGTCTTCCTGACGACAGATATCAGCGGCCTGGACGATTGTATTTAAGGGAGCTGCGAAGCAGATTCCGAGGAAGATCGTGAGAAAGTCCATCGAGTCCATCGGATCGGAGCGCGGGCTAAATATGGTGATGGGTGCGCTGTTCTTGGCGGCGGCCGTTGTCTTTGCGACGCTTCTCCTCGACCTCGGCGTCTTCCTGGCGCGCGTGAACAAGGCGCAATGGGAGGCGGAAGGCATGGCCAAGGCCGCCGCGCAGCAGCTTAGCCGGAACTCGGACCAGGCAGACGCTCTTCGTGTCGGCAAAGACTGGTTGTACGCGAACAATGTCGATCGTTCTCAGGCTGACTGCTGTACGTTCGGTGACTTGCGGCCTCTGGAGAAGCCTGATGGTCTTGTCGATACCGTTACCGCCACCGCGCAGGCGAGTGAAGAGACCTACTTCTTGCATTATCTGGGGCTGCCGAAGGTGGTTTCCGTCCGACGAACGGCCACCGCACAGGTCGTCGGTGCGCAGGGTGGGGCGGTCTGTCCCTGGGGGATCATCGCCGACACCTCGGGAGCGGCGGCCGACGGCAAGGGCAACTTCGGGCTGACGCCCGGCCGCATCTACGAGTTCGACTTGGCGGCAACCCCGCAGCGTCCCGGCGACTTCGTGGCGCTGGATCTGGCGCGCTCGGGCGTCGGTGGATACCAGCAGGCGATTGCGGCGGGTTGCCGAAAGCAGGAGACCGGCGTTTGGTCGGTGGGCGACGTGACCAGCTTTCTGCAAAACGGCGCGGAAGTGTCGACGGCGACGCTGGACGCCCTGACCGTTCACTACGATTTTGAGTCAGCCGATGGCGTGGCCGACTATATGGGCCTGGAGTGGTGCGACGTTGCGTTTCAGCGGGATGAGGACGGGCCGGGAATTGGTCACGCCATCGGCTTCAACCCCTATGTGCAGATTCCGCGCCGTGAGTGCGTGCGCGGCTCTCTCGACGGCGGCGCCGGCCGGTTGGTGGTCGTTCCCATCGTCAGCCCGCCGCCGGCGAACGACCCCCTCGGTGCCGTGCGCATCCTCGGCCTCGCCTCGATGTACGTCGTTTCGTGGGATAGAACTGGTTCGCCCGCCAGCGGCCACCTGTACGGCATGTTCTTCGATAGGGCGAACACGGATGCCGTCGATCTCGTCGGGGAGGACGACAATCCCCTGGCGCCTCTACACGTAGAGCTCCTCAAGTAGGGTCGACTTCGAAGAGGCGGACGTTTCTCAGGGAGAGGGGGAGAGGCCGCGTTCCCGCATGAACTCGTCGATCGCGCCGGCAATTCGGTCGGCCATCGCCTCGCGTGCGCTCTCGTCCTTGAGGACGGCGGCGTCGGCGTCGTTGGTGAGGAAGAGCAGCTCGGTGAGGACGGCAGGCATCTGCACCTCGCGTGTGACTAGGAACTGGCAGAAGCCGGCAGACTGATGCGCGGTCGAATCTTCCTGGATGCCACGGCGGACGGGGCTGTAGCCGTACTGGTTGAGGCCGTCGATGGCGGCGTCAAGGACCAGTTCGGCAAGGCGGGCGCTCTCGTCGCCGTACTTGGTTTCGCCGCAGTACCAGATCTCGGTGCCCGATTGCTGAGGGTTCGGAGAGCCGTTGTTGTGGATAGAGATGAAGACATCGCCGTTTACGGCGCTGGCGAGGTGGACGCGACTAAAGAGGTCGGCGGTGATCATCACTGGAGCCAGCGGCCCCGAGCTCAGCGGCTTGCCGAAGCCGTCCCGTGTCACGTAGACGTCGTACCCCTTTTGCTCTAGGAAACGCCGCAGGTTGTCGGCGATGCTAAAGTTGGCATCCGCCTCCGTCAGGTCGACGGTGCCGTTGGCGGTATGGTGGACGGCGCCCGGGTCGCCGCGCCCGTGCCCGGGATCGAGGACGATCGTCGGCCGGTGCGGCTCTGGCGTGGGCGGGCGCTGGATTAGCGTTCCAGGGCCCGCGATCGGCAGCGCGCTTGTCGACGGCTGGGCCTCCTCCGGCACCGGCAGCAGAAGCTGGTGGGCGCCCGGAGTGGAAGGGATCGCGGGATTGCCTGTCGCCGGGGCAATTGGCGTTGCTGTGGCGGCGGACGGGCCAGAGGCGGAGCCGACCCCCGCGTTTGCGGAGTTGTCGGTGCCCCCGGTGGCAATGCGATCGTGAGCCGCGACGGCGGTGGCGATCGCTAAGCTGGCCAATATTGCCAGCCCGCAGGCGGCGAGAATGTGAAATCGCACTTTCATCTGGTCTTGCGGTCCCCTTTGCTGCTATCCCGGCGGTTGGTCTCGTCTAGGCCAGGTCGTCGGCGGCGGCTACAGGGCGGCGAAGGGCGGCGGCGATTGCGCGCAGCTCCACCAGCAACTCGCTCATCGGTACGTCCTCTATTTCGGTGGTGAGGGCGGAGTTGTCGACGTACTCCTCGTCAACCGACGCGAACATCTTGAGCAGCTCTTCATCTCTTCCGCCGAGCGCCTGGGGCTCCGCGTTTTCCTCTTCCTTCTTCTCCTCCTCCGCGTCGTCGCTCGCCTCCTCGCTTTCCTCTTGAGAGTCGGCGGGCTGTTCATCAGCGGGGATTTGCAGCAAGTCGTCGTCGAAGGTCTCGGGGAGGTCGTTCTCCTCCTCGCTTTCCCCCTTGTCGCCCCAGAATCTGAACAGAGGTACGAGCTTCATGTTTGGCTCCTTAGTTGACTACATAGGTGCCGCCACGCTGGCGAAAAGGGCCTGCACGATCATCGGGATTACCAGCATGGCGATACCGGACAGGAAACACATTATCGCGCCGTATAGGCAGAGTTTGTAGACATGCCCGCCGCTCGCCGCGTAAGGGGCGAAGGTATTCGTGGCTGTTAGAACGAGGACGACGGCGATCACGAACGCCCGTATGAAAGCGATGTTGGGCGGACTGAAGAGCAGGGTGGTAGAGACGTTCGCGTCGTCGGCAACGCCGCTGCTGAGTCCCTGGCTCTGGACCTCTACCATCTTCGTGCCGAAGATGACGAGTACCTCGGTTACAAATAGGAGGATTCCGAGCAGCGCGACGTGGAGCGGGATCATGATGAAGGTGAAAGTGGAGGAGACGATCTTCCGGCTGGCGCGCAGCAGCGTGACCTTCAACGCGTACGTGGACGCCAGGAGGCTGATCCGCTCCGCGTCGCCACCGAGGCGCAGGCCATCCCAGAAGATGCGGACGGAACGAGTGACCAACTCGCTGCCGGACTCGCCTGCGAATCGCATCCAGGAGAGGTCGGAGCGGAGGCCGCTGTTCAGGCGTACGTGAAGGCGCTTCACCTGCGGCTCTAGCGAGCCGAGGGAACGCCGGTTGAGCCGCGAAAGGGCTTCGCTGACGGTGCTCCCCATGGCGGCGACCATGCTGCCCATGGCGCGGAGGACGCTGGAGATGTCGCGGTCACGGCGGTCGATCTGCAGGTCTTCGCGGAAAGCGAGGACGCCGACGGGGAAGAGGAAAAGGGACATGGTTATGAGCGCCAGCGGCAGGCCGAATCCCAGCAGCGAGACGCCGGCGCTGGCGGCCATCCCTAGGGGAAGGGTGTAGCGGGCGAGAAGGGCGGCGAAGTGGCGCTCGTGCGAGTACTCCGCCAGGGTACAGGCCTTTATCTCTAAAGGTGCCACGCTGTAGACCAGCCAGGAGCCGACGAACGTGACGCCGATGACGACGGTGGCAAGGCCGATGATGAGCGTGGCGCCGATGGGGTAGATCATCATCGAGACGAGAGAGATGACAACGATAAGGGCGGCGGAGACCATGAGGGCGACGTAGGCGTCGGTCCAGCGCTGGAGCGTCTCGAGGTCGCGCTCGTACTGCTTGCCGTACATCTCTAGTTGGATCTCCATCTCGCGCGCCAGGAACGATTCTTCGCGTTCACCCGAAGCGAGGGAGCTGGCAAAGCGCAGGAGGAGGCTGCGCATGTTCTCGTCGGTGAGGGTCTCGGCGATGACTTCACAGGCTTGGGCGTAGTCATAATTCAAGCGTTGGGCCGCCCAGTGAATGCGCCGGAAGAGGATGGATGTGCTGTAGCCGAGGGCGGAGGTGTACTCGAAGAGCTGGGCACGCGAGACGCCGGCGGTGGCGATAGCGGACATATAGGTGAGCTGCGTCACCAGGTCGAAGGCGAGTGGCTCCCGCCCGAAGAAGCGGGCCGGTTTTTCCAGCTTGGCGCGCTCTTTGGCGACGTCGCTAGAAGAGGCCTTCGCGTTGCGCCTTAGCAACGAGCTGATAGAGATCATAGAAGTTTGTTACGCCCTGTGCGTGCAGTTTCTCCAGAACCATTCCCTTCTTGTCCAGCTCCGTGTAGATCTGGCGCTTGTTGGCGGCCGTAAGACCGCGACGCGGCGCCACGCGGTTCTCAAGAAGGTAGCTGTTCATGTTTCCGGTAAATTCAAACAGGTCGTCCGACGGATTCCAGCGGAATACTTCGACGAATGAGAATGAGTCCGAAGAGAGGTCATAGCCGATGATCTCGTTGATGCTGAGGACGCGTCTGCCGAGCTTGCCGTTAGGAAGACGGACGGCGCTGCAGATGACGACGACGTTCAGGTTGTCCATGTAGGGCTTGGGGACGTTGATCGGGTTGCCGGTGATACGTTGTATCAGCTTCTCCACAGTGGAGGCGTGGAACGTCGACATTACCTGGTGGCCGGTCTGCATCCCCTGGAAGGCCACCGCGCCCTCTTCGCCACGGATCTCGCCGACGATGATGGCATTGGGCCGCTGGCGGAGGGCCGCCTTGAGGAGGCCGAACATATCAACGGAGGCGCCCTGGCTTGCCTCGCCGGACATGCGCACGACCTCTCGGATCCAGTTGACGTGTGGCACCTGGAGCTCGGGCGTGTCTTCGATTGACACGATCTTGGCGTCGGCCCGGATGAAGGTGGTGATGGCGTTGAGAAGGGTCGTCTTTCCCGAGGCTGTCTCTCCGGAGACCCAGAGGTTGAGCCCATCGCCGACGACGATTGCGAGGTAGGCGGCCATCTTGTAGTCGATGGCGCCGAACGTGATGAGGTCAAGGATGCTGATCGGCGTGTCCGCGAACTTACGGATGGTGAAGTTGCTGCCACGTTTGGAGACCTCGCCGCCGTAGACGATGTTGATACGGGAGCCGTCCTGGAGAGCGGCGTCGACTATCGGGTTCTTGAAGGTGACCGGCTTCTTGATGTTTTCCGACAGCCTGAGGACGAAGTCGTCGAGGTCCTCGTCAGTGTCGAAGACGATGCTGCTCTTTAGCCCCTTGAAGATCTTGTGCTCGACGAAGACGGCCCCCAAGCCGCTGCAACTGATGTCCTCGATGTTGGGATCGCGGATGAGCGGTTCCAATGCACCCATGCCGATCTTGTCGCGCAGGACGATGTACTTGATCGTTTCCAGCTCGCGACGGGTGACCGGCACGCGGCCCTCGTGGCCGGGCCCGATGTTGAAAAGTCCGTGCTTTTTGCCACCGTTGTCGGAGCCGTGCTCGCCTTTGACGACGCAGGCGCGCTCTACGGCCTCCTGCAGGGCCGCGATCTTCTCTTCTGTAGTCTGGGCCAGGGCCAGGATGTCGACATAGTCCAGCAGTCGGCGCTCCACTTCCCTGAGCAGGTCCTCCAATTCCATTCCGACCTGCGGCTCGACGGC
>JBEKDP010000023.1:0-13052 GCA_050014295.1 Dehalococcoidia bacterium
GCGACGACGTCCTCGGTATCTGGGGAGAGGCGTCGGAGACCGGCAAGCCGACGGAAGAGGACATCCGCGCCCGCAAAAAGTCCTTCCCTATCGTCCACGCCTTCGAGAGGGCGTCCGCCGCCGACCGCGCCGCCCTGAGGGCGATCTACGAACGCCAGTCTCTGGACAGCGACGACGTCGCCGTGGTCCTTCGAATACTCGACCGCACGCGCGCCCGCGCCGACAGCCGGCAGGCGGCCGCTCGCTACGCTGCCCGCGCGCTGGCGAATCTGGAAGGGCTCGACCTCGTGCCCGATCGTCGCCGCGATCTGGAAACGCTGGCGGACTATTTCGTCAACCGGGAGGCCTGACCTAAGATCGCTACTGTCGGGTGAATCGCGTCCGGGCTCTTGCCCTGGCCTCATTCATGCCTAGGTCGGAGGGAACCATGAATAAGCTGACAGTCAGGGACATCGACGTGCAGGGCAAGCGCGTGCTCGTCCGCGAGGACTTCAACGTCCCGCTCGATAAGGAGACCGGCCGCATCCTCGACGACAGCCGCCTGCGCGCCGCCCTGCCGACGATCCAGTACCTGCGCGAGAAAGGTGCCCGCATCGTCCTTTGCTCGCACCTCGGCCGCCCCGACGGCAAGGTCGTCGAGTCGCTCCGCATGTCGCACGCTGGCATCGGCGAGCGCCTCAGCGAGCTGCTGGGAACGCCGGTCCACACCCTCTACCACGTCATCGGCCCCAAAGCGGTAGAGGCCACGGAGGCCCTGAAGCCGGGCGAGGTAATCCTGCTGGAGAACGTCCGCTTTTTCCCCGAAGAAGAGGCGAACGACCCCAAGATGTCGCACGCCCTTGCCGAGTTGGCGGACGTCTACGTGAACGACGCCTTCGGCACCGCCCATCGCGCCCATGCCTCCACCGTCGGCGTGGCGGCCTACCTGCCCGCCGTCGCTGGCCTGCTGATGGAGAAAGAGGTCGACTATCTGGAGAAAGCCCTGACAAACCCGGCGCGCCCCTTCGCGGCGATCATCGGCGGGGCCAAGATCAGCACCAAGATCGGCGTCCTGCGCAACCTTCTCGGTCGGCTCGACTGCCTCATCGTCGGCGGCGGCATGGCCTCGACCCTCTTGAAAGCGAACGGCGTCGGCGTCGGGCAATCGCTCGTCGAAAACGACCAGCTAGCCACCGCCCGCGATATCATGCGGCAGGCCGACGACAAGGGCGTGCCGCTGCTCCTGCCCGACGACGTGGTCGTCGCCGACCGCTTCGCCCCCGACGCGCTGGCCGAGACGGTGGCGGTCCAGGACATACCGTCCGACATGCGCATAATGGACATCGGCCCGGAGACTGTCTCCAGCTTCGAGGACGCGGTGGTCGACTGCAAGACCGTCATCTGGAACGGCCCCGTGGGCGTCGCTGAGTGGCCGGCTTTCGCCAAGGGGTCGCTTGCCGTCGCTCAGGCCCTCGCCCGCCTCAACGCCACGACGATCGTCGGCGGCGGCGAGACGGTTGCCCTCGTCCAGGGGGCCGGCCTGGAAGACAAGTTCACTCATGTGTCGACCGGCGGCGGCGCAACGCTGGAGTTCCTGGAAGGGAAGACGCTGCCCGGCGTGGCCGCGCTGCTCGACAAGAAGAAATAGCTCGCACAGTCGCCAAACGGCGACCGGAGGAGACTATGGACCTTGATCTGATTCGAGAGCTTGTCGTCGAGAACGACACGAAGATCGTTCTCCTCGTCATCGACGGTCTCGGCGGCCTGCCGAGTCCCGAAACCGGCCGCACCGAGCTGGAGACGGCGAACACCATCCACCTCGACCGCTTGGCCGCCGACGGCCTCTGCGGGGTCACGGTGCCCGTCGCCATCGGTATCACGCCTGGCAGCGGCCCGGGCCACCTCGCTCTCTTTGGCTACGACCCCCTCCAGTACCGCGTCGGGCGTGGCGTCCTGGAGGCGCTCGGCATCGACTTCGACCTTCGGCACGACGACCTGGCCGCTCGCGGCAACTTCTGCACCATCGACTCCGCTGGCCTGATCACCGACCGTCGCGCCGGACGCATCAGCACCGAAACCTGCGCCGCCCTCTGCCGTGACCTCAAGGACATCTCGCTGCCCGGCCTCGAGGTCTTCGTCGAGCCGGTGCGTGAGCATCGCTTCCTGCTCATTCTGCGCGGCAGCGGTCTCGCCGAAGGCATCGCCGACACCGACCCCCAGCAGTCAGGCGTGCCCGCGCTCGCCGCCAGAGCGGAGCGCCCGGAGGCGGAGCAGACCGCGCTACTCGTCAACCAGTTCATCGCCGAAGCCCGCCGGCGGCTCGCCGACAAGCATCCGGCGAACATGCTCCTTCTTCGCGGCTTCTCCAAATGGCCCCAGTTGCCGCAGATGAGCGACGTCTTCGGGCTCAAGGCGGCCGCCATCGCTGTCTACCCGATGTACCGCGGCCTCGCCAAGCTCGTCGGCATGACCGTGCTCTCCACCGGGACGAACATCCAGGACGAGTTGGCCACGCTGCAGGAGCACTGGAAGGAGTTCGACTTCTTCTTCGTCCACTACAAGACGACGGACTCCCGCGGCGAAGACGGCGACTTCGCGGCCAAGGTCGCGGCGCTGGAAGAGGTCGACGGCGTCGTGCCCGGCATCTGCAAGCTCGCCCCCGATGTCTTCATGGTCGGCGGCGACCATTCCACCCCTTCCCTCATCGCCGGCCATAGCTGGCATCCGGTGCCCTTCGTCATCTCCTCGCGCTGGTGTCGCACCGATCGTGCGGAGCTTTTCGACGAGAACAGTTGCCGGGCCGGCGGCCTCGGCACAATCCCCGCGACCGCTGTCCTCCCTCTGGCGCTCGCCAACGCCCGCCGCCTAACAAAATTCGGAGCGTGATGTAGTGAAAAGAACACCGATGATCGCCGGCAACTGGAAGATGCACACCACCGCCGATAGCTGCCTGGAGCTCTGCCGCGGCATCCGGGAGCGCGCGGAAGGCGTGACGGGCGTCGAGAAGGTCGTCTGCCCTCCCTTTCCCTTCCTGATGATTGCCGCCGACAGCCTGAAGGGCAGCTCATTCAAGGTCGGAGCGCAGAACGTCCACTGGGAGAAGCAGGGCGCCTTCACCGGCGAGGTGAGCACGCCCATGCTCCAGGGCATCGTCGAGTTCGTCATCATCGGCCACTCCGAGCGCCGCGCCTACTTTTGCGAAACCGACGAGACGGTTAACAAGAAGGTCAAGGCCGCCCTCGAGGCCGGACTGCGCCCCATAATGTGTGTCGGCGAGACGGAGCGCGAGCGGGAAGAGGGACGCACGACCGATGTCCTCGTGCGCCAGACGCGCGCCGGACTGGACGGCGTCGACCTCCCGCTCGGCTTCGCCATCGCCTACGAGCCGGTGTGGGCGATCGGTACCGGCAAGGCCGCCAGCGGCCCCATGGCCAACGAAGCCATCGGCCTTATCCGCGCCCAGGTCGCCGCGCTCTGCGGCCGTGACAAGGGCGACGCCTTGCGCATCCTCTACGGCGGCAGCGTCACCGCCGACAACATTGCTGAGTTCATCGCCGAATCGGAAGTCGACGGCGCCCTCGTCGGCGGCGCCTGCCTCAAGGTCGACTCCTTCGCTAGCATCATCGAGCAGTCCGCGCGCATCTCCGCCGCCAAGTAGGCCATGAGCACAGACGCGCCGCTGTCAGGCCCGCTCATCGCTGTCGTCGGTCCTACGGCGACCGGCAAGACTGACCTCGCCCTGAGGCTCGCGCTGGCCTTCGACGGCGAGATCGTCGGCGCCGACTCGCGGCAAGTCTATCGCCACCTGGACGTCGGCACCGCCAAGCCCACGCCCGAGCAGCGGACGCAGGTGCCCCACTGGCTCATCGACGTCGTCGACCCAAACGAAGAGTTCAGCCTCCGCCGCTACCTCGACCTCGCCGGCGAAGCACTGACCGACATCTGGTCGCGCGGCAAACGGCCGTTCCTCGTGGGCGGCAGCGGCCAGTACGTCTGGGGCCTCCTCGAGGGCTGGCAGGTGCCGCGCGTGGCGCCGGATGGCGACCTGCGCCGCTCGCTGGAAGAGAGAGCGCAACGCGACGGACCGGAGGCTCTCTACCGCGAGCTGGCGGCCGTCGACGCCGCTGCCGCCACCCGCATCGACGCCCGCAACGTCCGGCGCGTCGTGCGCGCCCTCGAAATCCACGCGCTGAGCGACCAGCGGCTATTGTCAACCCCCGCAAGGTTGCGGCCACCGTTCGACGCCCTTATCCTAGCTATTGACTGGCCCCGCGCCGAGCTTTACCGCCGTATCGACGCTCGCGTCGACGCCATGTTCGCCGCCGGCCTGGTCGACGAGGTCAGCGGGTTGCTGGCGCGCGGCTACACGGCGGACCTGCCCTCGCTGTCCGGCATCGGCTATCGTCAGGTCTGCCAGTACCTGGTGGGGGAGTTCTCTCTAGCCGATGCCGTCGCGAAGATGAAGACTGAGACGCACCGGGTCGCGCGGATGCAGTCCACCTGGTTCCGCCGCGACGACCCCCGCATCCGCTGGCTCGACGCGTTGGCAGGGGATCCGTTCGACGAAGCGGCTGGCATGGTGCGGTCCAGCCTTGACCGAGAGGAGTAGAAACCTATGGACGCCGAGATAGAGACGCTGAGCCGCCAGCTCCGATCGCTCTTGGGGCGCGTCGCCGACTCCCTGGAGGGACTTAGCGACGCCCAGATCAACTGGCGCCCGCCCGTCGCCGGCGCTAACAGCGCCTACGCGATCGCCGCCCACACTTTGGGCAACGCCCGCGGCTGGGTGCTCGGCATCGCCTGCGGTCAGCCCGTGGAGCGCGACCGCCCCGCCGAGTTCCGGGCGTCGGGACACGACGCCGCGGAGCTCGTAGCTGATGCCAAGCGGTTGTCGGATGACATCGGCGCCGGTCTGGCGGCGTTGTCGCCGTCGGACCTTGACCGCCGCCTCGTGCCCTTGCCGATGTACTGGGGTGAGGGCGAACCGCATGAGATCTCGATACGGGAGGCCCTCCTCCACGTCGTGGAGCACGCCTCGATTCACCTCGGCCAGCTTCAGATAACCCGTGACCTGGTTTTGGGACAATCGTGAGATGAACTTCGTCAAGATGCACGGCACCGGCAACGACTTCGTCCTCGTCGAAGCGAGGGGCGACGAGCGCGACTGGCCCCGACTCGCCGTCGCCGTCTGCGACCGCCACTACGGCATCGGCGCGGATGGTCTGCTGCTGGTGATGCCTTCGCAGCAAGCCGACGTGAGAATGCGCGTCCTCAACCCCGACGCCTCGGAGGCCGAGATGTGCGGCAACGGCGTCCGCTGCCTGGCGAAGTACGCCGTCGAGAAGGGGCTGGTCAAGCCCGCGGACGGCCGCTTCGCCATCGAAACGGCTGCCGGCGTCGTCACCGTCGAAGTGAGCGGCGAAGGCGGCATGATCGACAAGGTCCGCGTCGCCATGGGCGTCCCGCGCCTCGCGCCGGAAGAGATACCTGTGCTTTCCGACGCCAGGCCGCCCATCGTCAACCTGCCGCTGGAGGTGGAGACCGGAACGGCGCGCCGCATCCTCGCCGTCACCTGCGTCTCCATGGGGAACCCACACGCCGTCCAGTTCGTCAGCGAGCCCGTCGCGGCATACCCGCTGGAAGAGATAGGCCCGCGGGTGGCGGCGCATCCCCTGTTCCCGCGGGGTACGAACTTCGAGGTGGCGCGTGTCATCGACCGCCGCCACCTGGAGGCCCGCGTCTGGGAGCGAGGCGCCGGGCTCACGCTGGCCTGCGGCTCCGGTGCCTGCGCGATGATGGTCGCGGCGCGCCTCCAGGGCCTCGTGGACGACGTAGTAGACATAACTCTACCGGGCGGGACCCTGCGACTCGAGTGGGACGGGAAGGAGAGCATCCATATGAGCGGCCCCGCCGTAACGGTGTTCAGCGGCGATTGGCCCCTGGAGTCTGACTGATGGAGCAGCAGATCCGCTTCTGTACCAGTTCGGACGGGACGCGTATCGCCTACGCCGTTGTGGGTCAGGGGCCGCCACTGGTTCGCGTGCTCGGCTGGCTCACCCACTTGGAGGTTGAGTTGGGAAACCTTCTCTGGAGCGTTTTTATCCAGGTCCTATCCCAGCATTTTCTCTTTGTCCGCTTCGACGGACGCGGTATGGGGTTGTCGGACCGCCAGGTGAGCGACTATTCCCTGGAAGCCCAGGTGCGCGACCTGGAAGCAGTGGTTGACGCCATGGGCCTTGAACGTTTCGCCCTTGAAGGGATCTCTGAGGGCGGGCCAGCGGCCGTCACGTATGCCGTGCGCCACCCGGAGCGGGTCAGCCACCTCATACTCTTGGGCTCGTTCGCTCGCATGGGGTGGTTTCTCGATACGGAGGAGGGCCGCCGACGGGCTGAGGCTATGTCTACGCTGATCGGGCAGGGGTGGGGCAGGGATACGCCGGCGTTCCGCCAGCTCTTCACGAGCCAGTTCCTGCCGGATGCCGATATCGACGCTATTCGAGCCTTCAACGAAATGCAACGGGTCTCCGCGTCCGCCGACGATGCTGGGAGCGTTATGACTGCCATGCTAGACATCGACGTGAGGCCGCTCCTGCCGCGGGTGACAGTTCCCACTCTGGTTATTCACCGGCGGGGCGACATGGTCGTACCCTTTGAGTCAGGCAGGGAGCTGGCGACCGGGATACCGGGGGCTCGCTTCCTCCCCCTGGACGGCAGGAATCATATGCCTCTGCCCAACGAACCTGCGGCGTTGGTGATGGGGAAGGCCATCTATGACTTCTTGGTAGAATCGGAGCAGTCGCCGTGATGAGGTTTGCCAAACGCATCGATCAGCTTCCGCCGTACCTCTTCGCCGAGATCTCGCGCAAGATCGCGGAGAAGCGCGCGCAGGGCGCCGACATCGTCACCTTCGCCGTCGGCGACCCCGACATGCCGACACCGCCCCATATCATCGACGCGCTCGTCGAGGCCGCCCGCGATCCGGCCAACCACCGCTACCCCGAGTCGGAGGGCCTGCCGGAGCTGCGGCGGGCCATCGCCGGCTGGTATCAGCGCCGCTTCGGCCTCTCCTTCGACCCCGACGCGGAGGTCCTGCCCGTCATCGGTTCCAAGGAGGGGATCGGCCACCTCCCCCTCTGCTTCATCGACCCCGGCGACCTCGCGCTCGTCCCTGACCCCGGCTACCCCGTCTACGCCATCGGCACCGCGTTCGCCGGCGGCACCTGCCACTTCCTGCCGCTTCGGGAGGAGAACGACTTCCTGCCCGACTTCAGCGCCGTCCCCGCCGAGGTGGCCGACAGGGCGAAGCTCCTCTGGCTGAACTACCCGAACAACCCGACCGGCGCCGTTGCCGACCTGGCTTTCTTCGACGAGGCCGTTGCCTTCGCCCAGCGGCACGACATCGCCGTCTGCCACGACGGCCCCTACAGCGAGGTCGCGTTCGACGGCTACCGGCCCGTCAGCCTCCTTCAGGCGGAAGGCGCCCGCGACGTGGGCATTGAGTTCCACTCGCTGTCCAAGACCTACAACATGACCGGCTGGCGCATCGGCATGGCCGTCGGCAACGCCCGCCTGATCGACGCCCTCCGGCGCGTCAAGTCGAACCTTGACTCCGGGATACCGCAAGCGATCCAAAGGATGGCGATCGCCGCCCTTGAGGGGCCGCAGGACTGCATCGCCGAGCACAACGCCGTCTACCAGCGCCGCCGCGACCGCCTCGTCGAGGCGTTGCGCTCTATGGGGCTGCGCGTGCGGCTGCCGAAGGCGAGCCTGTATGTCTGGGCGCGCGTCCCGGCGGGGTTCACCTCGGCCTCTTTCGCCGAGCGTCTACTCGACGACCTGGCGATTGTCGTCACGCCGGGCACCGGCTATGGTGCCTGTGGCGAAGGCTTCGTCCGCCTTTCTCTCACTCTTCCTGACGACCGCCTCGAAGAAGGCCTCCGCCGCCTCGCCTCCTGGAATCGATAGCTGCGCCGCAGGTATGTCGCTTACCGCAGCCGCGCATCGGTAGGAGGCCATGGCATCGCCCAGGGGCGCGTTCGATGGGCCCCTCACCCGCCGCAAGAAGAGCTTCTAGCCATCCCTCGTCCGGCGTTTGCCGGCCTTGTCAAAGCGCGACACCACCCCAATAATCCCCGCAGCCGCAGTAAGGCTGAGTATCGGCGCTAGCGGGTAGTGAAAGCGATTCTCCCCGAATGTGAGGACGTGAAAACCCGTCCAGTAGACGGCGAGCAGTACCACCATGGATAGCCAGACCCCGTGACGGCGCGACATGAGGACGAGGCCCGGTATTGCCCAAAGCAGGATGACGAAGTAGAAATCGTTGGTCAGCTCCGTCAGCCAGAATCGCTGCCCCTGACTGAGAAATGGCTTCTGTTGCCCCATCTCTTGGTACCCGATAGCGTCGGCATCACCCATCCAGAGATTCTTAACCTTCCTTACAGTTAGACGCGCCTCATCGCCGATATGAGTGCGGGCGTAGCTCGACGCCATGCGCAACCCTGCTTTGTATACCTCGACCTCCTTCTGCGGATCCGGGAGCTGGGCATAGCGGAGGAAGTAGTTCCCTGGATCCATCCAGCCCCCATCGGCGAATTCGTTGTGTCCGATAACAGCGTCCCAGCCGGCATTGGTCGAGACGGGGACGAAGGCATGAAGACGCACCACATTGCGCACGGTCCAGGGTGCCACCACCAGAACGCTCCCGACCAGAAGAAGCAGGATGGAGCCGATGGCCTGTCTCCAATTTGTCCTCGCCGCTATGGCAATCCAGGCGCCGAGAACTAACGGAAGGCCCATCCCTTCGCCTCGAACGAGCGCTGCAGCGCCACACGCCAATCCCGCGACGAGCACCAGCACCTTTGGCCTGTCAGGTCGCGCCTGGTAAAGAACAACAACCCCAATAGCGACGACAAAGAAGAATGTGAATAGCACATCTGACATCATCAGTGATGAGTAGATGACCTGACTAGGGAAAACAGCCAGTATCGCGGCTCCTAGGAGAGCAGGAGACCGGCCCAATGCGATTCGACCAATGCCGTACGTCGCCAGAACCGTGAGTGCGCCAACTACGGCGTTCAGCGTTTGCCCCTGGTGCACCCCATGGCCCGCCAGCTTGTACACACCAGCCAGAACGAGTGGGTAACCGGGAGGCCAGAACGCGGTGGGCGCTCCATCCTCAGGATTAGCGACTTCGTGTCCATTTGCCAGCTCCTGCGCAACGCTGTCATACCAGAAGGTATCCATGTCGCGCGCTGGACGTGCCTCGGAATAGAGACCCCAGGCCACGCGCAACACGATTGCCAGGAGCACGATGAACGACAGGAGCATAACCTCGATGCTCTGGGGCGAAACCCACCTCTTGTCCTTCTGCGCCCCTTCTGCCGGCATCACTGTAGCCAAACCCACTAGTACCCCTTTCAGACCGGTCTCGACGAGACGGATGCTACGTTCCGACCCTTCGGCTGTCAACCTCCAGCCTCGCGCCGCCGCTCCCCACGCCTCAAGGCCGATCGATCGGCGCCCTGTCGAGACAGACCACACAACGCCGCCAAAGCAAGATTAACATAACGACGAGGATGCGTCCCACGGTGAAGCCAGCAGAGCACGCCCTTCTGGTTGCCGTCGACAGCGAGGAAAGGCGGTCACGCCTTAGCAGTCGGGGTTCGCCCTCCCGTGTCCCTCCTGGCGCTGCCGCCCGCCGCTGTGCTTTAATACCCTTGTGCTCGCTTCATTCGCCGTCAGCCGCCAGCTGGGCTAAGGTCAGCGTCGCTGCATGGTACGCCCCAAATTAGGACCCGAGCCACTCCGTTTAGGTATCGTTCTCTGTCTCATCCTCGCGACCGCGCTGGCGGCTCGTCTCCTCTGGTCCGCCTGGACCGCGCCCGTCCCCAGCGGCTTCTCCGACGCCGGCTACTACGAAGCTACGGCCCTCAGCCTTGCTCGCGGTCAGGGATACAGCGTCGCCTTCGATACCAACAAGGGTTTCCTGCCCGACGGCGAGCCGACGGCGTTCTGGCCTCCTGGATACTCCTGGTTTCTTGCCGCCAACTACCGGCTGTTTGGAGAGGGTCTCAACACTGCGCGGACCGCAAACGCCGTCATCGGTGCGCTGACCATCATACCCATCTACTTCATCGGTCGTCGCCTCTTTGGGGCTGCGGCGGGAGTGACCGGAGCCGCCATCGCCGCCTTGCTCCCCAGCCTCGTGTTCTGGGCCCCGGTGCTCCTCTCCGACACCTTCTTCACCTTCCTCTTCGCCTCGATAGTCGCCGTTCTCCTGTATGCCCTTCGCCCGAGCCTCACGCCGCGACTCGTTCCCGTGGTTCTTGCCGGCCTGCTGATCGGATTCGCCACTCTCGTGCGCGGACAGGCCCTGGTACTACTGCCTGCGGTCCTCCTCTGGTGGCTCCTCTCCGGCGTGCGACCGCGGGTCCTTCTCTCCGCCGGCGCTGCCATGCTGGTTGCCGCTGTCCTCGTCATTGTGCCGTGGTCGGTGCGAAACCTGCGCGTGATGGACTCGCCCATGCTTCTCTCCGCCAACTTTGGCTATAACCTGCGGATCGGCCACGCCGACTACTCGACGGGCAGTTACGTCTTGCCCCAGGACCTCTGGGACACGCAGCCCGGCATTACCTTCCGAGCGCGGGAGAGTGTGTTCAACGACCTCGGGACACGGTGGGCCATCGACTACGCCGTTCACCATCCAGCGCGTGAGTTGACCCTCTCCTTTCGGAAGGCAATGTGGTTATGGCAGCCGGAATCAGGCGACCTCCACGGCTGGCTCGTCAGCGTCGGTTTCACCCTCATCCGACCGAGCCGATGGGGTCTGCTGCAGTTTCTCCTGGACGGCAGCTACTGGGCTCTTCTTGCCGCCTCCGCTGCGGCTCTGCTGCTGCCGAGTGTGAGGAAAGGGCTGCTCTTGCCGTTGATCCTGTTCGCGTCCTGGACCGCCGCCCACATCGTCTTCTTCGGGTTGCCCCGCTACCACCTACCCATGCTCGCTCTCCTGGTGCCGATGGCCGGAGCTTCCCTTGTCTGGCTTGCCGGTGCCCTCCGCGCGTCCCTGATCGGTAACAAGCCGCTTCCGCGCAGGACCTGACGCGCACAACAGCTTGACCGCCGACCGGCCTGCCTCTATACTGCGCTCGCCAAACCGGGCCCGCGAACGTGGCTGTCGACAACCTGAAAGGGGGAATCTCGAGTCATGACGCGTACACATCGCATCTGCCTCGTATCGATCGTCATCGCTGCTGTCGTAACCCTCATAGCGTGCGGCGGCGGAAGCAACTCGCCGACGCCGACCGCGGCATCACCGACGTCCGTCCCCAAGACGCCGACCGTCGCCGCGGCGCCCGGCACGCCCTCAGTCGCTACCGGGACCGCCAGCGCCGTGTCCACGCCGCCCGCCGCGACTCCCGTTGCCACGTCGCCGCCTTCCCCGTTGGCCATAGACGCGTGCACGCTCCTCACATCCCTTGAGGGGCAGCCGCTCGCGCCGGGCCCGTCATTCGCCCTCGATGCGAACACGAAGTGGCAGCTCTGCAATGACGGTGGGGGGGCCGGCAGTATGGAGAAATACCTCTTCCGCACCACCAACGGCGGTGCCGCCTGGACTCTGATCAGCCGGACGACGCTTGGCAACCCCACGCCGCAGGCTGGCGTCGGCGACCTGCCGAACGCCAACGGCGTCGTGCAGATCCTGTTCCTCGACACCACGCACGGCTGGATGGGCTTGAACAGCCCCGGCGTCAACCTGTACCGCTCGCAGGACGGTGGCGTGACCTGGGCGCCGGTCGCGATCACCTCGCCGGGCGTGCCGGTCACGTCGATCAGCTTTTCCGACGCGATGCACGGCACGGTCGTCACACCGGAGGGCACATGGGCGACGTCCGACGGTGGCGTTACCTGGGCACCCTAGACCGGTGGTAGGCGAAGGCCTCGTCCGCCTCCCCCTTACCCCTGCCCGACGACCGCCTCGAAGAAGGCCTCCGCCGCCTCGCCGCCTGGAAACAAACATAATCAGGCTCCTGAGAAGACCGAATCGAAGTCCTCGCCAGCCCGCACGCGGTCCTCTGCGTCCTTGCACATCTGCAAGACGGCTCGTCTCTTGGGGGCCTCCGCTTCAAAGGCCGCAAGCAACACGTTGTAACGCGACCCTAGATCAGCGAGACGCTCGTTTTGTGCACGGAACATCCGATCACATGCCATTAAGAAATAGCCGGAGAGGTGAGGCAGGCTGTTTTCCAGCAATAAGGCAAAGAACATCGCGCGAAATGGATGGTACTGCGGCGTATACTGGACGTAGAATTCGTCAGGATTGGCCAGATCCTCAGCGCAGAACAAGTGCGTGCCCCATGGAGAGAAGTGCACCGATTCACTGGCAACGCCGTAGAGAGTCTCAGACAGACTGGTTGCGCCGCTCTCCGCGACCCGCTTCCGAACCGAATAGTCCTTGAAGTACTCTCGTAGAACCCCTGCTTCTCTATCTTTGTCACCTGGCTGGAAGGCCCGCAGCCGCAGCCACTTGCCAGCGGACTCGTCGGTTACCGTCAGATCGACCACTACGTCGTTGGCCATAACAAGCGCCCTGATATTGTTCATCACGTTTCCGTAGAACCCTCTTAAGAGCATCAGCCTTGCCGTCTCGGCGTTTGAATAGGCTACGGCACTCACCGTCGAATACGCCTCTAAATACTCCACGTATTTCGGGCGGGAGCGTCTCAACCGGAGACGGTCCAGGCCGAACGCATGACAATCGAGGAGAATCTGAAGCCAACTGTCTATTCCCTGCAGGTACCCGTGCTGTGATAAGAATGCCACGCTTCGAGACTCGATCTCATCCTGCCGATGCCGAATGGTTTCAAGTTGAATTGATGTCGCTAGTCTCACTAGATGGCCTCGCTTTCTGCGTCAGATGGACGATGCGCTCCATCGTTGCTCATGAACAGAGTAGAACACCCGTCCTACGCTGTCAACTCCCAGTGCACAAGAAGTGTCCTTGTCTGTTTGCCGCATGCACTGGAGTCCGGAGAGTGCAGAGAGGGCAGAGCCCTCTCTGCCGGGGGTCTGGGGGT
>JBEKDP010000024.1:0-18347 GCA_050014295.1 Dehalococcoidia bacterium
CCATCCCCGATGCGACGCTGATGAAGCCGGGCCCGCTGGACAAGGAGGAATGGGAGGTCATGCAGCAGCACGTCCGCTTCGGGGAGATGATCGTCAAGGGGATCGCCCAGATTTCGGACGCGATCGAGCCGGTGGCGACGCATCACGAGCGCTTCGACGGCAAAGGCTATCCGCGCGGCCTGAAGGGAGAGGATATCCCCCTGCTCGGGCGGGTACTGGCGGTCGTTGACGCCTATTCGGCGATGACGCTAGACCGTCCCTACCGGAAGGCGCTGAGCAAGGAAGTGGCGATCCAGGAGCTGAAACGCGGCTCCGGCACGCAATTCGACCCGGCGGTCGTCGACGCGTTCCTGGCGACGATAGAGACAGGCGAAGAACCCCAAACCAAGGTCGCGTAGTCCGGCAACCCCTCCACCCGCACAGGCACGTCCGTTCCGTCCACCAAGCGGCGACAGTCGCTGAGCCACGCCCGGCTAGATGATCAGCCAGATGCCGAGGATGCAGATCGCGGTGCCGAGCGCGACGCGGCGGGTCAGCCGCTCATGGAGGAAGAGGACGGCAAGGGGAAGGCTGAATAGAGGCATCGTCGAGGTGAGGATCGCCGTCCGGCCGGCACCCGCTTGCTCGACGGCGGCGATGTAGAAGAGGCCACCGATACCCATCCCCAGGACGCCAGCCACCGCCGCCCCCAGGAGAACGCGGGCCGTTACCTTTCTCTTCTCGAGCTGGCGGCCCGCCGGCAGGAGGAAGGCAGCGGTGGCGCCGATGCGGAGCACGCCCGCAGCGACGGGGCCGAGGTTCCCCGACCCGGCTCGAAGCCAAGTGGTCGACAGGGCGTAGAAGATGGTCGCGGCGCCCACGAGGACCAGCCCCGCCCTCCGGCTGCTGAGCCTCGGCCGCGCCGAAGGATCGGGCGCGCCGGAACGCGCGCCGTCCCGCCGCTGGAGAAGGAGCACGACGCCGGCGATGATCAGCGCTGTGCCCAAGAGCACCTGCACGGAAACCGACTCGCCCAGCCAGAGAGCGGCGATGAGGAAGGTCAGCAGGGGGTAGACGCTGCTGGAGATGGGAACGGAAAGGGAGGCGCCCAGGAGACGCAGGCTGGCGAAGTAGAGGCTATCGCCAATGCCCATAGCGAGGATGCCGGAGCCGACCATGGCGATGGCCGTCGCGGCGGACATGTCGCCGAGCTGGCCGGCGGCGCCGCTGAAGGGAATGAGGACAACGACGAAGACCGCCGCAAAGAGGCTGCGGAGGGCGTTGAGGAGGAGCGGGGATATGCTGCGTGCCTCGGCAGTGAGGATGGTAGTGCTTACGGCCCAAAGAGCCGCGGCCAGCAGCGCTTCGGCTTCTCCCGGCACTAGACACCCCTATCTAGCAGTCGCCGGGAGCGCCGCCCTCTCCGTCGGCCCGGCAATCTAAGGCTCGGCGCGGCCTCTTACCTGCGACCCATCCGCCGCCGGGACCGTCGCGAGCGAACGCCTGCCCCGGAGAGAGATGAGGGCGAGGGCCAGCACCGACACGACGATGACCGCGAGGGCGAGCAGTTGGGCCATACGGAGACCAGCGAAGACCTCTTTGTCGAGGCGCAGGAAGCTTACGCCGAAGCGCATGGCCGAGTAGAGCGCGGCGTAGATGAAGAAGAGATAACCATTGCGTTTGAATATTTTCAGCTTCCAGAGCAGCAGGAGGAGACCCAAGATCAAGAAGTCGCCGATGACTTCGTAGGCGGTGACGAACTGCATCGGCTCGCGGGCGAAGCTGGGGCTGTGGATGTTGGTGTACTCGACCGCGAAGGGGAGGGAGCTGGTCTTGCCGAAGATGTCGCCGGCGATAAGACAGCCGATACGGCCGATTCCCTGGCCGAGGATTGCGCCAAAGGCGGCGGCGTCCAGGCCCGCGAGGAGGGGCAGCTTCTTCCAGATACCGTATATGAGACCGGCGGCGACGCCGGCGATCAGGGCGCCGTAAAGCGAAATGCCGCCCTCGTTGATGCGGAAGACATCCAGTTGGTGGCCGGCGAAGAGGCTCCGGTTCTCGAGGACGAAGAGGAGACGGGCGCCGATGATGCCGGCGGGAACGATGACCAGGGCGACGGTATAGGCGTCGTCCTCGGTGAAACCGGCGCGACGGCCGAACCAGACGCCGACCCAGACGCCGAAGCCGATGCCGAGGGCAATGAAGATGCCGTGCCAGGTCAGGAGGAGACCTCCCAGGTGCCCGATCTCCGGGTTGATTCCGATCTTGATGGTTAAGAGCAGGTCAGCCATTGGTACCCTCTCTGCCTCTCATTTCAGGCCAAATGCCTTCTCGTAGAGTTCCCGCACGTCCGCCGGCGCAAGCCCCTGGCCAAGGTAGGTGTCGCCGACCCGCAGTTCGAAGTGAAGGTGCATCTCCGCGTTGGGGTCGGTCACCGACTCCGGCGTACCGGAATTCCCGACATATGCTATCAGTTCTCCCTGGTCAACGGAAACCCCCACGTCGATGCCTTCGGCTATGCGGCTCAGGTGGGCATAGCGGGTGACGACGCCGCCACCGTGGTCGATCCATACCTGGCGACCACGGTAGAGGTCCAGACACCGCTCGTCGCAGCTTCCGGTGCTGTCGATGCCCGCGTTGATCTCGTCGATGTCTGCCTGCGTTAGATCCTGGTAGTCCCAGTCAGCTCGGATCACCGTTCCGGATTTGGCGGCCAGCACTTCCGTTCCTACACCAATGGGCGTGCAGTTGTCGGAGTCGTACATGTCGACGCCCTCATGGGTGCCCTGTCGATAAGGGCGAGGGGCGCCGGGCATGAGCTGATCGCCACTGGGCAGACAGGCGCCCACTATCGGGAAAGCGAATCCCGTTAGCTCGGGCGTCGGCGTAGGGCCCGGGGTATCGACGGCGACGGTGGACGTCGGCTTCGACGAGGCGGAGCTACCGCCGCAGGCCGCAAGAAGCAGGCCAAGAGAGCATGCCATTCCGATAGCGAGAACCGATGAACGTAACAGGCGAGCCTTCCTCCTCCAACCCGCTGCCTCAAGAGCTGAGGCTGATTTTAGGATACCTATCGGGACTGCGTGGGGCAAGCCTGACCCCATCCCCGGGAGCGCGCGGCGGAAAGGCCCTAGGGCGTTGGAATTGCACCGGAGGGCGCGACCACCACGTCGCTCAACTTGTCGGACTCAACGATCTGCAGGGGGGTCTGCCCGCAGCCGTAGTCGAGGCCGACCAGATGCCCTCCCGCTATCACCAGCCCTCGACCGACGTAGCCCAGACTAGGGTGATTCACCGAAAGCAAGGCGACGTACTCGCCCGGCGGCCAGAAGCGTGCGGGAGCGTGATAGACCGCGAACAGGGCGGGATCGGAGGCGAGAAACCCACTCAGTGTCTGCGCGACATCTATCTCGTCGGCGCGGATGTAGAAGCCCTCACACTGGTCAGCCGGAAGAACCTCAACGGGCGCACCGTCGGTCTCGGTGGTGGCGCACTCCGGGGGGCCCCCAGGGAGCCGGGGGGGAACGCGGCAGGGGATTGAAGTGTAGCTTATGAGTGGCGCCACTCTTTGGGGGTCGCGAGACAAGACGGCGTCGATGACGGCGTTCACGTCTTGGATGTCGGGGGAGAGCTCCGTTGCGACGGCCGTCTCGACGGCCGTCGCCGCTGGCGCTTCGTCGCCGCTCTTGCATCCGGACGCGACGATGCCGAGGCTAAGAAGCGACAGCGCCATCAGCGCCACTCGAAGCAAGGGCATCACGCTTTCAACACGGCCTTGGCAATCAAACGGCGATGCCCGATCTTAACCCGTGCGTCGCGCGCCGTCCATCTCTTCGAGGCAGACGATCTTCGTTCCGGCGGAGCTGTCAGCGGCGCCGCTCGCCGGAAGCGATGCGGGCAGCAGCGGCGTGGGCATCGTCCTCAAGGCGGTCGTCGAGCGGCGGCAGGTCGATATCGCCGTGTCGGCGTCGCAGGGCGAGACGCAGGAGGTGGTCGGCAAAACGCGGGTTCTTGGGGAGAAGGGAGCCGTGGAGATAGGTGCCGTAGGCGTTCTTGTACACCGCGCCCTCGGTCTTGTCGACGCCGTTGTTGCCATAACCGGAGCGGACGCGGGCGAGCGGCCGGGCGTTGGGCCCAAGATAGGTGCGGCCACCGTGATTCTCGAAGCCGACGAGGACGCCGTCTTCCCAGTCGGCGACGACGTTGCCGATGCAACGGGGAACGTTCTCGCCGGGGTGCTCCGTCCAGGCGTCGAAGATGCCGAGGCCCGGAAGGTCGTCGCCGACGGCGGGGCGGTAGTAGCGGGCGAAGAGCTGGTAGCCGCCGCACACGGCGAGCGCTGTCACGCCGCCCTCTACGGCCTTGCGGATTGATTCGCCCTTCACGTCGATGAGGTCGTCGACGATGCGGCGCTGCTCGCGGTCCTGGCCGCCGCCGATGAAGATGAGATCGTACTCTTTCGGGTTCAGCCGGTCGCCGAGGTCAAGCTCGTCGACCGCCAGCTCGATCCCCCGCGCCTGACAGCGACAGCGCAGGCAGATGATGTTGCCGCGGTCGCCGTAGAGGTTCATGAGCTTGGGGTAGAGGTGAGCGAGGCGGAGGGTCGTCGTCATGCCTTGGCCTCCCAGTAGTGCGACGCGCCGGCGCGCCCCGCTAGGAGCTCTCGCACCTCCAGCATAGCCGTGTAGGTAGGCACGACGTAGAGGCTGTCACCGTCGGGCGTGCTCTTGAGGGCGAGGGAGAGCGCCCCGGCCACGTCGGCGACGACAGGCAGGCCGGGCGGGAAGCCGGCGTACTTCAGGCGCAGGGCCATGTCCTCGGCGCGACGGCCGGAGACGACGGTCAGGGCAGCGTCGGCGGCGATCAGCTCGAAGTCGGCGTCCCAGATCCAAGAGACGTCGCGCCCATCGGCGACATCATCGTTGAGCAGGAAAAGGAGGTGTTTCTCGCCGGGCACGGCGGCTATCGTCCGCAGCACCTGGTTGAGGCCGGCGGGGTTCTTACCCAGGAAGACCTGCACGCGGCGGCCGTCGACGTCGAATCGCTCTTGACGGCCGAAGGCGGCGGCAACGGCGGAGACGCCGTCTCGCACGACCGCCGGGTCGATGCCCAGGGCGAGGCCGCCGGCGAGGGCGGCGAGGGCATTGTAGACGTTATAGAGGCCGCCCAGCTTCAGGACAAGCGACAGCTCGCCGGCGGGAGTTTCGATTTCGAGGGCGGTATCGCCGGCAGGGTCGAGGCTGACGCCGGTGGCGCGCACGTCCGGTCGGGGGCGGGCCCGACCACAGCCAGGGCATTGCCAGTGGCCGATGTGGCCATAGAAAAGGGTTTCATAATGGTACTCGCTGCCGCAGGCGGCGCACCAGCGCGAGTCGGCGGCGTGCTCGGAGCGGGAAACGGCGACGGACGGCGCGTCGACGCCGTAGAAGAGGACGCGGCCGCGGGCGACGTCTTTCAGGGCGGCGACAGCGGTCGAGCTGGTCGCGGAACAGGTTGGTGAAGATGAGGACGCGCGGCGCCAGGGCGCGGACGGCTTCGGGGAGAATGGCCTCATCCACCTCGAAGACGCCGAGTCGACGGTCCGCGTGTGAGAGCCCGCCGAGAAGGCCGGCATCGTCGATGAGCGCGGTGGCGACGCCGCGCATGAGGTTGGAGCCGCTGCGGTTGTGGAGCGGAAGGTAGCCGGCCGCCGTGGCGACGCTGCTCAGCATGTGCGCGGTGGTGGTCTTGCCGTTGGTGCCGGTGACGACGAGAGAGCCTTGACCAAGGCGGGGCGCCAGCCGCGCGACCAATCGCGGGTCGAGCCTCTCGGCGACGAGACCGGGCAATGCGGTGCCACCGCCTCGCCTAAGAACGCGGCTGGCGCGGCCGGCAAGCTTGCCAGCCGCAATCGCCGCCGCCAAACGCGCAGACGCGTCGCCCTTCTTCCTAGACCCGCTCGCCGTCACGCGCCCCCAACCTCATTTCGAGTCGACCTTCAGCGCCTGTCCTATGTAGTACCGGAGTGCTTCCTCGTTAAATTGGTCCAGGCGCTTGATCTTCACGTGCCTTGACACTTTGCCAACGCCGCGAAGCAGGCCATAGCTGTCTTCAAACTGCGTCCCGTACACAAAGCTGAAGGTGACGCCGCTTCTCGAGGGGTTGATCACCGCCAGATACTTCCTGGCTTTGTACATGGGTATGCCGTAAGCGACCACCTCTCGCGCTTCCGGCGCCATTTCACCCATCAGTTCCCGCAGCCTCGCAACGATGGGTTGATAATCCTGCAGCACCTTCGTCCGCACAAATAGGTCAACTTCCTTGTTTCCCATGGCCTTTTACCCCTCAAGTACGGTCTATCCCCTAGTCCTGTCCTCTCCGGGGCGCAGGTAGCGCGCCTGCCTGCCGGTAGCAGGCCCTGCCCGACCGGTGTCGTCTCGGGCGGGCAAGATGCTAAGAACGCGGCTGGCGCGGCCGGCGAGCTTTCCAGCCGAGATGGCGGTCAACGTCCGAATTGGCATGTTCCACGCCCGGAAGTCCTCGGATTTCGGCAAGGCATCACTACGCGCGTCACCGGGGCTAGCGAAGAAGCTTGTGAGCGGTCAGCAGGCCGATTATCGCCTCCCGGCTGACCGTGCCGACTAGACGGCCGTCGGCGACGACCGGCAGCTCCCGCGTGTCGTCTCCCTCCATCGCTTGGAGGACGGAGGCGGTGTCAGCATCGGGGGAGACGACGCGCACCCGATCGCTGGGCAGCATCGCTTCGCCGGCGGTCACCGTCTGCCAGCGCGCCTGGGGCACGGCCTTGAGCTCGTTACCGGAGAGAACGCCGACTACGCGCTGTCCGTCGCTGACAAGAAAGTATAGCCGGCGGATGTCCAACCCAGCGGGAACCACGCTCTGCAGGTCGGCGCCGGCGGGGACGGCGAGTTGCGTCGTCGACATGACGTCGGCGACCTTGTGCTCGCGCAGGAACTCGAGGAGCTTTAGCTGCTGCCAGCTCTGACGTGCCGCGCCCTCCAAGAAGAAGCCGAGGAGGACGAACCAGACGCCGGACTCCGTCGAAAGCCAGGGCAAAACGCCGGTGGCCGAGGTGATGCCGACGAACATGAGCAGGTAGGCCATCCCTCGTCCGCACCAGGACGCGAGAAGCGTGGCGCGCCGGAAGTCGCCGGTGAGGCCCCAGACGATGGAGCGGAGCACGCGGCCGCCGTCCATCGGAAAGCCGGGGGCCATGTTAAAGACGGCAACGCCCAGGTTCATGAGCCAGAGCCACTCCCACATGACATTGATCGACGGGGCACGCGAGAAGTCGACGAACACGTAGAGGAGGAAGAAGACAGCGGCCAGAAGAAGGCTCGAAGCCGGCCCTACGACGGCCATCGCGAACTCGGCAAGCGGGCGCGTCGCCTCCTTGGTGATCTGCGCGACACCGCCAAAGATGAAGAGCGTTATGCCCTTCACGGGTATGCCGAGGGCTTTGGCGACAACGCTATGGGCGAGCTCGTGCACGAGGATAGAGGCGAAGAAAAGCAGGCCGCTGATCAGGGCTAGCGACCAGTAGACCCGAGCAGCAGTATCGGGCGGCAGGGCGGCAGGGAATACCTCCAACGCCAGGATCAGGGTTACGAATCCGAAGATAAGGAACCAGGAGATGTTCAGGCGAATCGGTATCCCGAAGATCCTGACAAGCGGAACGGATAATCTCACGTATCTAGTTTATCCCTTATTGGGGTCGAGTCGAAAGCCCCGCAGGCGCAGCGAGTTGGTCATAACGGAGACGGAGCTACAGGCCATGGCGGCGGCGGCCAGCATCGGGTTGAGGAAGCCGTGGGTCCCGAAGAACGGCTCCAGTACGGTGGGGACACCAAAGTGGGCGAAGAGCGGGTAGAGAATGCCCGCAGCTATGGGGACGAGGGCGACGTTGTACCCGAACGCCCAGAACATATTCTGCTTGATGATGCGCATCGTGCGCTTGCTGAGCGCGACGGCCATGGCGACGCCGTCGAGGTCGCCGCGCATTAGGGTGATGTCGGAGGCCTCCATGGCGACGTCGGTGCCGGTGCCGATGGCGATGCCGACGTCGGCCTGGGCGAGCGCTGGCGCGTCGTTGATGCCGTCGCCGACCATGGCGACGGTCTTGCCTTCGGCCTGGAGGAGACGGACCTGCTCGGCCTTGTCTTGCGGCAGCACCTCGGCGAGGACACGGTCGACGCCGACCTGTCGGGCGACGGCGTCGGCGGTCTGCCGGTTATCGCCGGTTATCATTGCCACCTCGATGCCGAGCGCCTTGAGACGGGCGACGGCGGCCGCGGCGCCGGGCTTGACCGTGTCGGCGACGGCGACGACGCCAGCGGGACGTCCGTCGACGGCGACGAACATGGGCGTCTTGCCCTCAGCGGAAAGCCTCTCGCCTTCCGAAGACAGGCCGTCCAACGATAGGCCGCTCTCCTGCATGAGCTTGAGATTGCCGAGCAGCACCTTCCTGCCGTCGATCGTCGCCTGGACGCCGCGACCGGGGACGGCGGCGAAATCCCGCACCTCGGCGACGGCCAGATCGCGCTCACGAGCGGCAGCGACAATCGCCTCGCCAAGGGGGTGCTCGGAGTCTCTTTCGGCGGCAGCGGCCAGACGCAACAGGTCGTTCTCGCTCCAGCCGTCGGCGGGCAAGGCATTGGTGAGCGACGGCCGGCCGACGGTAAGGGTGCCCGTCTTGTCGAAGATGATGACGTCGATCCGGTGCGCTGTCTCCAGCGCCTCGCCGCCGCGGATGAGGACGCCGTTCTCCGCGCCCTTGCCGGTGCCCACCATAATGGCGGTCGGCGTCGCCAGGCCGAGGGCGCAGGGACAGGCGATGATCAGCACGGCGACGGCGTTGAGCAGGGCGAAAGTGAAGGCGGGCGTCGGGCCGAGGAAGAGCCAAACGACGAACGTGAGCGACGCGACGCCGATAACGGCCGGCACGAAGTAGCCGGCAACGACGTCAGCGAGGCGCTCGATGGGCGCCTTCGAAAGCTGCGCCTCCTGCACGAGGCGGACGATCTGGGCGAGGACGCTGTCCTGGCCGATGCGGGTGGCGCGGAAGCGGAAGCTGCCCGTTCGGTTGAGAGTGGCGCCGATCACCTCGTCGCCGGGGCCCTTCTCCACGGGGATGCTCTCGCCGGTAATCATCGACTCGTCGATTGCGGAACGCCCTTCGAGGAGGACGCCGTCGACGGGCACCTTCTCGCCGGGCCGGACAACGACAACGTCGCCGGCGACCACGTTCTCGACGGGGATATCGACCTCAGCGCCGTCGCGCACGACGCGAGCGGTCCGGGCGCGCAGGCCGATCAGGCGCTTGATGGCCGCAGAGGTACGTCCCTTCGCCTTCGCTTCGAGAAAGCGTCCGAGAAGGATGAGGGCGATGATGACGGCGGCCGTATCGAAATAGACAGCGGGCTCGATGTCCGCCGAGCGGAAGAGGCCCGGGGCGAAGGTGGCGAACACACTGTAGAGATAGGCGGCGCTGGTGCCGACGGCGACAAGAGTGTTCATGTCAGCGTCCAGGTGGCGGGCGCGGTTCCAGGCGCCGATGTAGAACTGCCAGCCGGCCCAAAGCTGCACGGGCGTCGCCAGCAGAAACGAGGGGACGGTCATCGCCGCCATCGGCAGGCCGGAGACGAGGGGCAGGTGCTGGTACTGAGCAGCGACCATGAGGAAGACGCCGATGGCGCCGGCGAAGAGGAACTTATGCCAGAGGCGGCGCTCTTCTTGCTCGCGGGCGTCCTGCTGGGCGTCGGGCGCGGAGAGCACCTCCGGGCGGGCGTGATAGCCGGCGTCCTCGATAGCGCGATAGAGGCCGTCGAGGGTGCAGGCCTGGGGGTCGAAGGCCACAGACGCCTGCTCGGTCGCGAGGTTGACCGACGCCTCAGCGACGCCGGGGAGCTTTTTGAGGGAGTTCTCGACGCGAATGACGCAGGAGGCGCAGTGCATGCCTTCGATGGGGATGACGGTCTCTTCGCGGGTCTTGGTAGTCATGGCGCTCACCTTCCACACTAATGGTTCATGCTCTGGTCGGGTCTTGGGGAGCCTTCGGGCGGCGCCTCTTCGGATTGCCAGTGATCGCGGTGGCCGCCATGTCCCATCGTATGGCACATCATGCCATGGCCTGCGTGCCCGCCTTCGCCGCCGAACCGCCTGCCGGCAAACCAGGCGAACGCCGCCATGCCCACCATCATCAGCGGGCACACAAGCAGAGCCAGCACGGCAAACGCACCCAAGCTTTCGAACATCTTCCTCCTCCTCCTTGTTACCGATTGGCCAGTTCGTACAGGTCCCTCAGCTCGCCGACGACCTGCTCCTCGCGGCCGTCGCGGATGCCTTCGACGACGCAGGTCTGGAGGTGCCCCTCGAGCATGATGGCCTCCAGCTTCTCGAGGGCGCGGCGGACGGCGAACGACTGCTTGAGGACGTCGACGCAATAGGCGTCCTCTTCCATCATGCGTTTGATGCCGTGGAGGTGGCCGTCAATGTAGTTGAGCCTCTTAAGGCATTCCGCGCGAACTGAGTCCTGCATGCTGCTGGTCTCCTCGTTGCTGATACCCTACCCCCATGGGGTGGGTATATATAAATGGTAGAGCGAGCGGGTGAACGTTGTCAAGGGAATTGTCGGGGGACTGCCGGTTTCAACCGGCAACTTGTCAAGCCCGCTCCATCTTGAGGCTGTCCAAGCCCCCGCCGTACGTGATCACGAATTCCGCCGTCATGGGCTCGGCATTATCGGCATATACACCCAGCCTGACCAGATGGGTTTGCCCCGCCTCGAGTGTCGGGGAGAAGCCGAACCGACCGCCGGGCTCGGTGGCAATCGTGGCCTCGTTCTGGTTGTCACTCGTGGCCACGACAACGTTGAGGAATTGACCCTCCTTGGGGGCCAGGTCCAGCGGCTGCATCTGTTGATCCTTGGGGATGGCTGCCCACCGCAGCAGGAGCGGATCACGGTCTCCGCGCGGCGAGCCGTCCGATCCGTAGGCCGCAATCATCTTCCCTCTGCATTCCCTGGCACTGCCGCGTCCCCGGTTCGTAACCTTGACGCGCACCCAGCGCGCCGCCACTCCAGATGCCAGTTGCGTGTACCTGCAATACGGTTCCTTCGGCTCATAGGCGATCTCTAGGATAGGCCGGTGCCGCCTGTCCCACAGGTCCCGGCCGAAGAGGGCAACGAGCACGGCGAGAAACGTGGCTACCGCAGCAGCCAGAGTGCCAATCGCCGTCATCCATTCCGCAATGGACGTGCTTTGGGTCACGTAGACAGGGACATCGAGCATGCCCGCATTCTATCATGCGTGAGTGGATCGTGCCGCCGTGAGGGACGCGGGAAAGAGGAGGCCGCCGGCTCGGCAGAATGAGCGGCGGCCGCATGGGACGCCAGATTGAAGATGAGGTTGGTTGGCTACTCGACGGCGGCCTTGAGGGAGGTGCCACACTGCGAGCAGAACTTGCTGACAGCGGTGTTGGCGGTCCCGCATTGGTGGCAGACAAGGCTCATCGGCTGACCGGGCGGTGTCTGCATGGTCGGCGGGGGCGGAGTCTGCGTCGTCGACTGCGCCTGGGTTATCTGCTTGGGATCGTCGTCGTCTCTGCTCGCCTTTCGGAACTCGCGGATGCCCTTGCCGACCGCGCCGCCCACCTCCGGCAGCCTGCCAACGCCGAAGATGATAACGACTACAGCCAGGATCAGGAGCATCTCGAAAGGCCCTAGTCCGAATGCCCCTACTAGAACCGGCATGATTGTCCTCCTCCGCGCCTCGCAAATGCGCAATTAGAGCGTAGCACCGCGATTATGGCGCGTCAAGATTGGCGCAGCAAGTTGGTGCCAGCCTCTCGGCGCGGCCGCAACCCCATCCTTGAACATGGACGATTCTCTTCCCACCCTCCCACCCTAGCTGGGTTTTGCTACAGGGGACACCCCTGAAACCCCGGCAGAGGGGAGAACCCCTCTGCGCTCCCCCTTTAGAAGGATTGCCGTCTGAAAGCGGCACCGCCGACTAGACATGGGGGTATGGGATAGTCGACCCTAGGCTTTGCCGCCGGAGGGCTTTCCTACTCGCATTGACCGAAGCTGCTGCCGGTCAGAGGTTGAAGAGGATGTGGAAGATTTCGCCGTCCTGCACTTCGTAGGCCTTGCCCTCGCCCCGGAGGACGCCCCGCCTGCGCGCTTCCGCCAGCGACCCCAGCTCCAGGAGCTCGTCCCAGCGGATGACCTCCGCCCGGATGAAGCCGTGCTCCATGTCGGAGTGCACCTTGCCCGCCGCCTTCACCGCGGGCGTGTTCTTGGGGATGGCCCAGGCGCGACACTCGTCCTCGCCGACGGTGAAGAACGAGATTAGACCCAGCAGGTCGAAGGAGAGGCGGCTGACGCGGCCGGCGGGCGGCTCGCTGAGGCCGAGGTCGGCGCGGAACTCGGCGGCCTCTTCCTCCGAGAGGTCGTTCAGTTCCATCTCGAGGCGGCCGCAGAGCGCGGCGACCGCGATGTTTGGGCTGGACCAGCGGCGGCGGAACTCCTCCTCGAGAGCGCCGGCCGAGGACACGTCTTCCTCATCGATGTTGAGGAGGATGAGGACAGGCTTGACGGTGAGGAAGTTATAGTTGGCGAGGGTGCGCATCTCGTCAACGGTGAGAGATTGGGCGTGGAGCGGCTTGTCCGCCTCCAGGCCCTCCTTGACGCGGCGGAGAAGCGCCATCTCGTGCTCGCCGGCCTCGCGGTCGCCGGCGCGGGCGGAGCGGACGACCGTGTCGAGACGCTCCAGGCGCCTCTCGACGACGCCGAGGTCGGCGAAGGCCATCTCCAGGTTGAGCGCCTCGATGTCGCGGTGGGGGTCGACGGAGCCCTCGGGATGGGGCACCGAGCCACTGCGGAAGGCGCGGACGACGTGGACAAGGGCATCGGCGCGGTCGAGGGCGGCCTGGACCTGAGCGCCGGGGCCGCCGCCGCGACCGGCGCCGCGCCAGGCGAGCCCGCCCGGGCAGTCGACGTACTGGACGTCGGCGTGGGTGACCTTCTTGGGCTTGAAGAGGGCACCCAGCTTATCAAGGCGCTCGTCGGGGACCTTGAATGTGCCGACGTGGAGCTCGGCGTCACCGGCGTAGCTGCCGGTGGGAGCGTGGCCGCCGGTCAGGGCGTCGAAGACGGTGGTCTTGCCGGAACGCGCGAGCCCGACTATCGCCAACTCCACGAGAGGCCTTCCTTTCGCTTCAAGGTTCGGTCGGCGACCGACAGACGCATTCTATCACGCTGTGGAGCGACCGCTCTCCCGAGCCAGAAGAACCCGTCATCGCCGAGCGAGGGCTTTACTTTGGAGGCAGCGGCTGCTGCGTGACCCACTCCGGCACACGGACGTCGGAGGGGGCGTCGTAGCGGGGCAGATAGGGCTTGATGTCGAGCACGGGGGTGCCGTTGATCGCGTCGAGGCCCTTGACGCGCAGGACGTTGCGGCGGCGCTTGAGGAGAGGCACGACGGAGACGCCGATGGGATTGGGGCGGTGCTGGGTCCGGGTGGCAAGGACGCCCTGCAAGGGGTAGCGCTCATCGCCGCGCGGGTGGCAGTGGGTGCGGCCTTTCTCATCGTCGGAGACGCGGTGCAGAAAAAAGAGGACGACGACGTGGGAGTAGCCTTCCAGTCCGTCGAGGGCGTTCTGGAGGTCTTTCCGGACGATAACGTCGGAGGACACGTCCTCCCAGCCCTCCATTCGCGGCTCCCGCACGCGGTTGCGCACTATGCCGATGGGCTTCAGGGGTATCGGCTCTGTCGGTATGATCCGCTCAGGCAGGATGCCGATGGTGCCGAGAAAGCGGAGGAATCGGTTGCGGAGGGTCATTCTGCGTCGCTCCTTCGTCGCGGGCGTGACGGGGCAGCCGGAGCAAGCTTAGCACAGCGGTCGGGGGCGCGCCAAGCATGATCGCAGCTTCACCCCTAGCGTCGGATGTGCTACAATCGTGATGCTGAAGGAGCCGCAACTGCTATCTGCGAGGGCCAGCGCTCAGGCTGGGCGCGCAATCTCCCCTGGCCTTCTACCGTTCGCTCCACGGCGACAAGGCGTAACGTCCTGAAAGACCAATGGCAATGACAAGCAACTCCGGCGGAAAGAAACGCGGCAGTCCGGCTTCGCCTGTCGCCGAGCGGGACGAGGCCGCGCAGTACACGGCCCGCGATATCCAGGTGCTGGGCGGACTGGAAGCGGTCCGCCGCCGGCCGGGCATGTACATCGGCAGCACCGATCAGCGCGGGCTGCACCACCTGGTCTACGAGATCGCCGACAACGCCATCGACGAGGGGATGGCCGGCTTCTGCGACCACATCGAGGTCGTCATCCACAAGGACGGCCAGGTGACGGTCTGGGACAACGGCCGCGGCATACCGATCGACAAGCACGAGAAGACCGGCAAATCGGCGCTGGAAACGGTGATGACGTATTTGCACGCCGGCGGCAAGTTCGGCGGGCAGGTGTACAAGGTTTCGGGCGGGCTGCACGGAGTGGGCGCCTCGGTGGTCAACGCGCTGTCGCAGCGGTTCTGGGCGGAGGTGCGTCGCGACGGCAAGATCTACGTCCAGGAGTACGAGCGGGGCGTTCCCAAGACGGACGTGCAGCAGGAGAAGGAGACGCGCTACCGGTCGTCATGGCAGGCGCGGGGGATGCTGCCGGCGGCCACAAACGGGACGACGATCCGCTTCCTGCCGGACCACAAGCTGTTCGAGGAACTGGACTACGATTTCAGCACGCTGGCGCAGCGTCTGCGGGAGTGTGCCTATCTGGTAAAGGGCGTGTGGATCCGCCTGCTGGACGAGCGCGACGAGCAGGAGCTCACTTTCTACTTCGAGGGCGGCATCCAGAGCTTCGTGCGGCACCTGAACCGCGAACGGCTGGTGCTGCAGCCGCGGCCGATCTACGTCGAGAACCAGGTCGAAACGACGGCGGTGGAGGCGGCGCTCCAGTACAACGACGGCTTCACGGAGGCCACGTTCAGCTTCGCGAACTGCATCAACACAATCGACGGCGGCAGTCACCTCACGGGCTTCCGCAGCGCCCTTACGCGCGTCCTCAACGAGTACGCCCGCCGGCAGAAGATACTTAAGGACGACGAGGCGAACCTCGCCGGCGAGGACGTACGCGAGGGGCTGGTCGCGGTGATCAGCGTGCGTCTGCCGGAGCCGCAGTTCGAGGGGCAGACGAAGACGCGCCTGGGTAACCCCGAGGTGAAGAGCCACGTCGAGGCCACGGTCGCGGAGGGCCTCAACCAGTACCTGGAGGAGCACCCGCAGGAGGCGCGGCGGACCATCGAGAAGTGCATAACCGCCGCCCGGGGCCGCGAGGCCGCCCGCAAGGCGCGCGACCTGGTGGTGCGCAAGGGGCTGCTCGACGGGACGAATCTTCCGGGCAAGCTCGCCGACTGTTCGGAGCGCGACCCCAGCCGCTGCGAGCTGTACCTCGTGGAGGGCGACTCTGCCGGCGGCTCGGCGAAGCAGGGGCGTGACCGTCGCTTCCAGGCGATCCTGCCGCTACGGGGCAAGATCCTGAACGTGGAGAAGGCGCGGCCGGAGAAGATGTTCGCTCACGTAGAGATCGCCTCGATCTTTAAGGCGCTGGGCACCGGCGCGGGCGAGGACTTCGACCTGTCGAAGCTGAGGTATCATCGCGTCATCATCATGACGGACGCCGACGTGGACGGGGCGCACATCCGCACTCTCCTCCTCACGTTCTTCTATCGCCAGATGCCCGAGATCATCCGCGACGGCTATCTGTACATCGCGCAGCCGCCGCTCTTCCGCATGTCAAAAGGCAAGGAGCACACCTGGGTCTACAACGAGAAGGACAGAGACGAGTATATGAAGAGGGCGCGCGACGCGAAGGTAAACGTTCAGCGCTATAAGGGCCTGGGCGAAATGAACCCGCAGCAGCTCTGGGAGACAACGATGGACCCCGACCGTCGGACGGTGCTCCAAGTGGGGATAGAGGACGCGATGTTGGCGGAGGAACTGTTCACGCAGTTGATGGGGGAAGAGGTGGGGCCGCGGAAGGCCTTCATCCAGAGCCACGCGGCGCAGGTCCGCAACCTCGACGTTTAGGGCCCCTATTCCGGTTCCAGTTCACAAGCTTCCGCGAGTTCGTCCAGGAACTCGGGCTTGAGGTAGCGCGCCACAGGGCTCAGCTGAGCGAGCCTTTCGCGCAATCCAGAAAATGGTATGAACCTGCACACCTGGCTCATGGGGGGAGACAGCCGGGTGAATGTGGGCCTATTTATCTCTGCCACGACCTTGCTTCGGCGTTCGTCCGGTGCGACGAGGTACAGCGGTACGTTCAGGTTTGGCTGCATCGCGACCAGATCCGCCATGCGGAGGAGCCCGGAATAGATCGAGGTGGTGCTTTCGATCTCAAACGCGGCCACTATCGCATTCCCCTGGAGCCATAGGACGTCTATCAACTCGATGGTGCGGTTCGTCGCCTCGTCGAACTGAAGGGGGAGATCTCCGCGAAGCCGTGGCATATCCGCCAGTCTGTGGCCTCGCCATACTCGACCTCGATCGTTTCGCGCGACCCAGACATCCAGCCCCATGTCACCACCAAGTTTCAGCAGTGAGTGTTGAATCTCGGTGTGCGTCCGCTCTTCCGTACCGCTTTCTAGGCTTACTTCCCCCGTCTCATCTGCGTCTGGCACCGCGACCGGCCCAACCGTCTTAGCCCTCAGCGTTTTGGGCAGCCGAGCGAGTTTGGCAGCATCCACTGGCCGAATGACTGGATTCCGCTTCGCGTCCAACAGGGCCCCAAGCACAGCCTCCCCGTCGGACACTGTCCACTTGGATGGAGATCCGCGGAAATACCCCGTCCACGCCACAGGGTTACTCAGGTTTCTAAATACCGAGAGTCTGTCCCTCAGTTGCATAACGGGCACAGCCGTCTCAGGGGTAAGGCTCACGACTGCCTTCACGCTCAACCGGCACGGGAAGACCGCATCATTCCAGATGGTCGTCTCGTCGCGAAAGGGCCCGGACGTTACCTCCAAGATCCCTATGAGACGGGAAACTCCCGTAAGGTAGCACAGCAGATAGTCGCCTTGCCGAATCCGCTGGACGGTTTTCCAGCGCCGCTCCCGAAAACCAGAAACCTTCGCGCCCGCGGCGAGGAACTCATTCCACGTCGTGCCAGTAAAAAGGTTCAGCCAGTAGTTCCGGCTGCTGCTCAACGTCACTTTCCCTGTTCTTCGCCACCGACCATCCGCGGTCGAGCGTGGCCACCATTATAGTTGAGAACATGCACCTTGGCCAGCACTGAATTGGAGCTTGCCGCACAATCTTGCCAGCCCGGTGGGCCCCGGGTGAGACCCATTTCGTTCAGCCTTGAGGAGCGTAGAGAGTGTGCTCCTTGATGTACGCTTCGACGGCCGGGGGCACGAGGCCGTCCAGCGAGACGCCTTTTCGCGCCCATTCGCGGAGCGCCGTGCCGCTGACGTCGACGTAGGACGCCGGCAGGACGGTCAGCCGACGCGAGATGCCGGGAATCGCCTCCTCCAGCGCCGTGACCTCGAGGTCGCGGCCGGGCGAGCGCAGGGCGACGGCCAGCCAGGCGAGGGCGATGATGCGCCGCGGCTCTTTCCAGTTGGGCAGGTCGAGGAGGGCGTCCTGGCCCAGGATCAGGTACAGCTCGGCATCCGCGCCATAGCGGGCCAGCAGGTCGCCGAGGGTGTCGACCGTGTAGGACGGGCCGGGGCGCTCCAGCTCCAGCGTCGAGACCTCGTACTGGGGGTTGCCGCCTATCGCCAGCCGCGTCATCGCCAGGCGGTGCTCCGCGGCCGTGATCTGCCGGTCGGTCTTGCGCCAGGGCTCGCCAGCCGGGACGAACAGCACACGGTCCAGCGAAAGGTAGCTGAGGGCCGCTTCCGCCAGCCTCAGGTGACCGACGTGCGGCGGGTCGAATGTGCCACCGAGGATGCCCAGCTTCATCCGTGCCAGTCCATCTCCACGCCGGCGACGCGGATGCGGTCGCCCGGCTTGACGCCGGCGCGCTTCAGCGCTCCCGCGACGCCCAGGCGCACGAACCGCCGCCTAATCTCCGCTCGCATCTCATCGCTGTCGCCGGTCAGCCGCTCGACGAGCCGTCGAATCAGCGCTCCCTCCACTTCGAACATGCCGTCGCCCTCCACGATTGTGAACCGCGGCGTCCGCGCGGGAGGCCGCAGCACTGTCGCCGCTGCGGGCGCGTCCTGCTCGACAGCCTTCTCCTCCGCTAGTACGGCCATCACCCGGTCGAGCAGCGCTGGTACGCCCTCGCCGGTGGCGGCGGAGATGAAAAGCGGGTCCAGACCGAGACTTCTCAGCGTCTCTTCTATCGACGCCGCCTGCTGCCGCACCTCC
>JBEKDP010000025.1:0-12951 GCA_050014295.1 Dehalococcoidia bacterium
CCGCAGGCTGGCTTCCAGCTCGGCGGCTTGCGATGGCTCCAAGCGGAGGTGAGTGATTACGTAGTTGCCTTCGTGCCGGCGCTTGATGGGATAGGAGAGCCGCCTCTTTCCCCAGGGGTTGATGTCGGTTACTTCCCCGCCGCGAGTGGCGATGAGCTGTTTGACCCGCTCAACGGTCGCGGAGAACTGCTCGTCCTCGAGCTCGGGGTCGATGACTACTACGAGTTCGTATTCGCGCAACTAAGCACCTTCTTCCTGTTTTTGTCGAAAAGAGCAAACGGGCTCGGCCGTTCCCTCGCTCGACGACGGCCGGGCCTGGCAAAGGTTGTGCATGCGAGTCAAGCGGCGCAAATTATAGTGCCAGCGGCAGGGCCAGTCAATGGGGTAGGGTCGCTCGTGGAGCTTGGGGTCCGGCGTTCGGCTCTTGGCGTGGCTGCGCTGCGGGATGAGATTCGCTGCGGAGCCCTAAGGAAATTGCTGCTTTTACCGATATTTTACCTGGTAGCTATAGGCGGAAAACATCGATAAGCGAAGATACAGGTGAACCTCCTACCACCGAGAAAGCCGCCCCTGGGGCGCGATGGTTCCAAAGGCGGTGTTGGATTGGCGGAAGGCGGCCCGGCTCCCCCGGCCGTCTTTCGCTTTTCCTTATCTGATGGAGAAGGGCGGAGTTAATCGGCACTCCGCCCTTCTTAATGCTCGCTCCGGGGTCGACTGAGACGGGGGTAGCCCGCCACCGTCGAGGAATCTCCGAGTCTTCCCTTTCCACACGGGCGGATAAGCCGAGCGGTAGCCCTCGCATCTTGGGAGGAGGGCGGACGAACCACGCCATCGCGAGGGACGGCTGTGGTATCATCGTTAGGGAGAAGCCCTAGGGGTTGAGCCTAAGGGGGGGAGAGGGTAGACTCCTTCAGCGAATGATGCAGAACGTACCAGGAGCCGGCGTGCCGGTTTTGGGAAGGATCCTGTCGGAGACACGGACCTCCCGGGGCCTGACCCTTGACGAAGTCGAACGTGATACTCGCATCGCCAGGCGCTATTTGGAGGCGCTGGAGCGAGAGGAGTTTGACGTCCTCCCCGCCCCCGTCTATTGCCGGGCCTTTCTACGCACGTACGCGCAGTATCTGGGGCTGGACCCTCGGGAGGTACTGCGTCTCTATCCGGAGAAGGGCAAGGAGACGGAGCTAGCTCCCCTGCCTCAGGTGACGAAGCCGGCCCCGCCGGCGCTCTCTCCCAACTGGATCGTGGCCGGCGTGATGATCCTTGTCCTGCTCTTCGCCGGCGTTCTTCTGTTCCGGGCGAGCTCGGGCGGCGAGCCGAACGTCCCCGCCAATCAGGGCGTGTCGGCGGCGGCCACGTCGGAGCCCACGGGCGCCGGCGCCGAACAGCAGAACCCAGCCGCGGCGGCGACGCTGACGGCTCCCACGTCGCAGCCACTCGTCGAGGGGTCTCCGATCAAGGTACCGGACGAGCGCGGCGCTACGGGAGCGGAGGCGATACGGGCCATTCATGATCAGGGCCTGACGTACGTGATCATCGAGGTTTACAGCGATAACGTTGCCGCGGGCGACGTCATCAATCAGAGTCCATCCCCCGGAGCCGACGCGAAATCCGGCGACACGGTTACGGTAACGGTGAGCCGCGGCAAACAGCCGGAGTAAGGCCACACTTCGCATTTCTCCCCAACGGCCGAACGGAGTTCCACCTCGATGCGCTATCACTTGCTGACTCTAGGCTGTCCCAAGAACGTCGCCGACTCCGGCAGGCTGGAGCGACTGCTTCAGGAGGCGGGGCACCGGCCCACGTCAACGGCAAAGGCGCAGATGATAATCGTCAACACGTGCGGCTTCATCGACCGGGCGAAGGAGGAGTCGGTCAACGCCATCCTCAGGCTGGCGGCGGAGAAGGGGCCGGGACAGAGCCTAGTGGTGGCGGGCTGCTTATCGCAGTTGAGCCCGCAGGGGCTGCGCGACGAGATACCGGAGATAGACCACGTATTCGGCGTGGAGGCAGGGGAAAGGATCGCGGCGCTGGCAGGCGAGGCGAGGCGAGAGAGCGAGGGGGAGGAATCGCCACGGCTACAGCAACCACGCGTCAGCGCGTATCTGAAGATAGCGGACGGCTGCAACGCCCGCTGCAGCTTCTGCATCATTCCCAAGATCAAGGGGCGCTTGCACAGCACGCCGATCGATGCGCTGGTAGGGGAGGCAAGGCGCCTCTCTGAGGAGGGGGCGCGCGAGCTGGTGCTGGTCGCGCAGGACAGCACGGCGTACGGCCGCGACCTGGGGATGCGCGACGGCCTGCCGCTGCTATTGCGCGAGCTCGCAGCGCGGGTGCCGGAGGTGGAATGGCTGAGGGTCATGTACGGCTATCCGGGGCACGTCAGCGCGGAGCTGGCGGAGACGATGGCGAGCCTGCCCCAGGTGTGCCACTATCTCGACTTGCCTCTGCAGCACAGCAGCCCCGCCGTGCTCCGGCGGATGCGCCGCCCTCACGATGAGGCAGATCTCCGGCGCACGCTGGAGCGTCTGCGGAAGGCGATGCCGGACGTCGCGCTGCGGACGACCTTACTCGTCGGGTTTCCGGGCGAAACGGAGGAGGAGTTCCAGAGGTTGCTGGACTTCGTGTGCGAGGCGGGGTTCGACCACGTGGGCGCTTTTCCCTTTTCGCCGCAGCCGGGCACTGCGGCCGCGGGTATGCCGGGGCAGGTGCCGGAGCGCGTGAAGCGACGGCGGTACCGCCAGCTCATGGCGGTGGCGAAGGAGGTGTCGCTGGCGCGCAACCGCGGCTGGGTAGGACGGGAGATGGCGGTGCTCGTGGAATCGGAGGGGGGGACGACGGCTGGCGACGAGCGAGTGTTCGTGGGGCGTTCTTTTCGCGATGCGCCGGAGATCGACGGCCTGACCATCTGCTCGGGCGAGGCGCTTCCCGGCGAGATGAGGCGGGTGCGGATCGTCAGCGCGCTGCCCTATGACCTGCTGGCGGAGCCGGTCACGGCGGCGAAGGCGTCGAGGGCGCCGTCATAGCGCTTGCAGGAACTCGACCTCGTAGTCGAGCAGCTCGGCGTCGAGGCGGCTGCTGCGGATGAAGCGGACGACGCTGTTCAGTACTTCGCCGGCGTGGCTGCCGCTGTTCGAGACGCAGCCGATCCCCAGAGAGGCGATCTGCCAGCTTTCCTGATTGTCGATCTCGGCGATGGAGACGTTGTAGCGGTTCTGGATGCGGGCGATCAGCGACTTGATGACCTGCCGCTTTCCCTTGAGAGAGGCGTTCTCCGGCAGGCGCAAGGTGACGCGACAGACGCCGACGGTCATGGCTCGCTCTCCGCGCCGCGCTCGCCGTCCTCGGGGAGAGGTGGCAGCTCTTCCGGGCGCTCGAGGCCGAAGTGCTCCAAGAAGCGAACGGTGGTGCTGAAGAGGACGGGCCGGCCCGGTCCGGCGGCTCTGCCGACTTCCTCGATGAGCTCACGGGCGAGTAGGGTGGCGACGGCGCCGTCGGAGTTAACGCCGCGGATCGCCTCGATGCCGGCGCGGGTTATCGGCTGCTTGTAGGCGATGATCGCGAGGGTCTCGAGGCCGGCGGTGGAGAGCCGCTGGTGGTGGTCCATGTTGAGGAAGTTCTCGACGTAGCGAGCGGCATCGGGCGCGGTGACCATCTGGACGAGGGCGCCGCTGCGCTGGATGCGAACTCCGCGCTGGTGACAGTCATGCGCCAGGGAGTCGACGGCCGCCTCAGCTTCTTCGATCCTGAGGCGGAGGCTGCGGGCCAGTTGCGTCATCTGCACGGGCTCCTGCGCGACGAAGAGCAGGCTCTCGATAACGGATTTCAGCTTGTCCGGCGCCGGGCGGCGGATTCTGGTCATGGTCGCTTTCGGTTTCTAGGCGGATGCAGGTCAGGCACTCTCGTCGGAATCGTGTCCGCCGGCGGCCGGGTCGTCGGGGGCAGGCGGCTCGTCGGGCTTGTGCTCTGTCGTGTCGGGCGCGGTGTGCGCTCTCCGGCCGTGGCTTGGCGGCGGCGAAGATGCCGTGTGCTCCGCGCTCGATGACGGCGCGACTCGATGGCGGGAGTAGTAGAGGCGCACCTTTGGCGGCTTGGCCAGCTCCACCCGCATCATCTGGGTCAGGGTGTCGCGGGTGACGGCGGACGCCGCGTCGGCGACGGCGGCGAGATCGCTGTCCGGATCCACTAGCAGTTGGAGGGCGACCTCCACGCCTTTCCCCTTGCCGGCCACTTTGGCCTTGGCGGTCTCAACTTGAGGAACTTCGACGACGGCCTGCTCGATCCGCCTGGCGATCGCTTCAATTGCGAGCACCGCAGTGCCGGCTTTGACATCGCGAACGTCGACGGTCCGCTCCGCGCGCGGCGCCAGCTCGAGGATCATGAGCGAGAAGGCGAGGAGAAGGACGACGGCGCTCCCCAGGGTGACGACGAGCTTGGCGAGGGTATTGTCGTGGTCGTTCAAGTAGCGGGCGAAATCGCTGAAGCGGGCGATGGTCTCGCTGCCGGCTGCCCACGCGAGGATGATGGCGGTCAGGGCAAGGCCAACGAGAATGAGGAGGCCGACTACAATCAGTATGCGGTTCGCGACATTCATGCCTGCCTCCTTGCCACTTTCCTGTCAGAGGTTAAGCTCGCCGAAGAATCCCTCGCCGTGGCGCCGCACCAGCCGCACCGGCAGGAGCTGGTTCTCCAGCATCCCGTCGGTCGCGGCGAAGACGCGGACGTAGTTGTCGGTAAGACCCTCCCAGATGGCCGGCGTTCCGTTCTTTCCCGGACGCTTCGCTGTCTCCCAGAGGACCGTCATGATGCGGCCTTGGAAACGGCTCAGAAAGCCGTCCCTCAGCTCCTGTCCCAAGTCTATCATGCGCTGGACGCGGGCGCGCTTTGCTGTCTCCGGCACGTGGTCCCGGCCGGCGGCGGCGAGGGTCCCCGGCCGCCGCGAGTAGGGGAAGACGTGGAGAGCCGCGAACCCGGCCTCGCGGCAGAAGGACTCCGTCTGCGCGAAGTCGGCGTCGGACTCGCCGGGGAAGCCGACGAGGATATCGGTGGTGACGGCGGCGTCGGGCAGACGCTCACGTATCGCCCGCAACGTCTCGCGAAACTGATCCAGCGTGTAGCGACGGCGCATTCCGGCGAGAACGGCGGCACTCCCGCTCTGGAGGGCGATGTGAAAATGCGGGCAAAGGCGCGAGTCGGCCCACAGGTCGAGCAGGCCGGGAGTGACGTCTTGCGGCTGCAACGATGACAGGTGCAGCCGGGGGAAAGAGGTCGATTTCAGAACGGAGGCGATGAGCTCGACGAGGGCGCCCGGCTGGCCCTGGTCGCGGCCATAGGCGCCGAGCTGGGTGCCGGTTAGGACGATCTCCTGGACGCCGCCGGCTTCGAGGGAGCGGAGGGAATCGACGATCTCGGCGGCGGGAACGCTGCGCTCGCGCCCGCGGGTGCGGGGGACGATGCAGAAGGCGCAGGCGTCGTTGCAGCCTTCCTGGATCTTGACGAAGGAGCGAGTGCGCAGTCGGCCGGCGGCCCGAGCAGCAGTGCTGGACGGCGGCCGCGAACACCCGATTCCCACTTCGCGAAGCAGGCAATCGACGGCTGAGCCCTTTTCCGCACCGGGAAGCGCGCGGTCGGCGCCGAGCATCGAGAGCAGGTCTGACGTCGCGGTCTCGACGTAGCAGCCGGTGACGAGCACGGGCGCCTGAGGCGAGAGGCGGCGAGCAAGACGGATGAGATGGCGCGACTTGCGGTCGGCGACGTGGGTGACCGAGCAGGTGTTGATGATGTAGCCATCGGCGGGCACAGGGCGGTCGGTTACGTGGCAGCCGGCGGCGGCCAGATCGAAGGCTATCGCCTCGGACTCGGCCTGGTTCAGCTTGCAGCCGATTGTCAGGAGGGCGACGGTAGGCGCGGGATGGGTCGCCAGCGGGCGGCTTGCAAGGCGCAGGGCAGCTTCGGTGGCCATCGCATCGATCATACCCTATGCAGGGAGTGTGTCAACGTGGCCGGGCCGACGTCGGGAGCCGGCGCTGGAACGAAGGCCCTGGTGGTCTTAGCCGCAGCGGGTGAAGCCGCAAATGGGGCAGCGGACGCAGCCCTCCCCGTGGACGAGGGGGCCGCCGCAGTCGGGGCAGCGGTAGTGGCGGTAGTGCTTCTTCGTCATTCTTCAGCCTCGCTCTCGTACATATGTTCTTTGCCCCAAGGTAACAGAACAGGCGTTCTTTTGTCAAGGGGTTAGCGGGTGATTTTGGGGGACAATTAGGGGCGATGAGGGCAGGCAGGTGCGATCTAGGGAGATTCGTCGGGGGATTTGGCCCAGGCCGCCTCGATGAGGGCCATCAGGTCACCGGAGACGAGCGAGTGTCCGCCCAGAAGGACGGGAATCGGCGCCTTGACGGCGGCTTCGGTGAAGTCGCGCAGGAACGGGTCGTCGATGCTCTCGTAATGGCCGAGATCGGAGTGGAAGCGGTCGGCTCGCGAAGAGCGGGCGCCAAGGTGGGCGAAGATGACGCGCGTATCGATGAACGCGACACTCGCCAGCTCCGCGAGTTCCTGGAAGAAGCGCGTGCAGCCCACCTCCTTGAGGTGATAGGCAAGCAGGGAGTGCACTGCTCCCGTCTGCTCGCGGTGAGCGGAGCGCATGCCGCGCTCCTCGGAGAAGACGCGCACGCGACACGCCGTCTGCCTCTCTAGATGCTGCCAGACCTGGCTCGACACTCGGCCGGCGACGAGGATCTCCGCGTTGGGGTCGGTCATCGATGCGAGGGAAGCCTCGTAGCGGGAGGTGTCGAGGTCAGCTTCGGCGAGCCAGGCACTGAGGCGGGAGCCGCCGCGGCCGACGAGCTTGAGTACGGCTAGGTCGGAGGGGGAATCGATGTTGAACTGGGTGGCCGTCGTGCGCGGGAGGTCCTGCACCGCCAGGCCGGCTTCATCCCTGAGGACTCGCGCAAGGGCGTTGTCGGTGCTGGGGGGCTCGATCTGGAGCAGCGCTTCGCCGGGAACGAAGGCGACGAAGTCTGCTGAGTGGAAGTTGTTTGTGAGGACCATGTTCCAGGCCATTCCCAGGAAGTGGCCGATGGAGAAGAAGTCCTCTCCCGTCATCAGGGGGGCGCTTCCCGCTCCGACGTAGATGAGGCGTTCGAGGTTGTGGCGGCGGATGACGTCGGAGAGGCGTTTGCCGAAGTGGAACGGTCCCTGGTCGGCATCCACCTTGACGTCTATTGGGCTACGGCCGGCTATGTCCGGCCTGTCGGTGGCGAGAATGGCGCCGCTGACCCCTCCCGATTCGACGACCTTCTCGATCGTGTCGAGGGTGTCTTCGGCGAGGGCATCGGCGAGCATCTGCTCGACGGGGCTGCCGCCCATGCCGCCGGCGAAAACGACTAGCTCCGGCAGCGGCATTGATGGTCCTCAGCTTTCGCTATCGTGCTCGGCATCTCGCGAAGGAAAGCGCGGCTCATCTCAGTCCTCCCGCGCAAAGGTGAGCGCCCACACCGACGCGGCACCGGCTTCGCAGAGGGCGATGGCGCAAGCGTTGAGGGTAGCGCCGGTGGTAGCGACGTCATCGATCAGAAGGACTGTCTTGCCCTGCAACGCGCTGCCCTTGCATCGAAAAGCACCGCTCATGTTGGCCTTTCTTGCCTCTGCGTTCGCTGTTTCCGCCTGAGAGGCGGTGTTGCGCGCTCTCACCAGAGTGCTATCGTCGACCGGCAGACCCAGGCGCCGGGCCAGCCCGTGAGACAGAAGAGCGGACTGGTTGTAGCCGCGAATCCGCCTCCGACGCGGAAATAGGGGCACCGGTACTAAAACGTCGGCAGGCAGCGGATTGTTACCGACGTATTCGTAGAGCAGGGAAGCCAGTGGCGAGGCGAGCGACGTCTGGTGCTGGTACTTGAGGCGGTGCACAAGCTCCCGGACGCCATCGCGGAAGAGGTAGGCGGAGCGAAGGCCAACGAAGGCGGGTGGATCCGTGCGACATTTCTCGCACAGGTCGGAGGTGTGGCGTGGCTGCCAGCAGACGGGACAGCGAGGCGGCTTGGTGGCAGCGAGCCCGTCGGCGCAGTCGCGGCAGAGGAACGATCCGTGACTCCCGCACACCGCGCAACGCGGGGGGTAAAGCAGGTCAACGGCGAACCGGCCCGCTTTGTTGAGGACGGAGGGCATTGTCATGTTTCGATGACGCTCTGGTTCCAGAGTATAGCTTATGATGCGAGCACTGTCATCGATGAATGTTCGGCAGAAATGCCCTTCAGGATGACTCCTGCATGAGGTTCGTCAGGAGCCGGGAATGAGTCTAGCGCTGAATCGGAGGGATGGGCAAGGCAGGGCGCCGGGGGACAATGGGCTCCACCGGACACGTTTTCGGGAGTGAGCCGAGAGGGCGGAGCGGTCCCAGCCCCTTGCTTGCTTGACGGCGCTGATCAAGTGGGGCCGGGGGCGGCAGTCCTCATCTTCTCGAAGCAGGCGTTGCAGTAGACGGGGCGATCCAATCGAGGGACGAAAGGCACGGTGGTCTGATTGCCGCATGATGCGCAAACGACGGTGGTCATCTCGCGCTGGTTGCCTGCCCTTTCGCGGCGTTTTAGCGCCCGGCAGGTGGGACAACGCTGCGGGTCATTGAGGAGCCCCTTTTCCAGGTAGAAGCTCTGTTCTCCCGCAGTAAACGTAAATTCCTCCCCGCACTCACGACACGCTAGGGTCCTGTCTTGCAGCGCCACGTTGAGACCTCCTCACGGCAGGGTGTCGGTCACGGCACAGAGAGTGCCTACAGGAGCAGTAGGCATGGGCCGGGCCTCCGGCGTGAGTATAGGGCAGCGATCCGTGAAGATCAAGTATATGAGATATGAGCAGCGAGACATATTCGAAGCGAAAACGGCGAGACGATAGCCGGAAAGAGACGCGGCGCTGTCAGGTCCGTCGCTTGCGGCGGGCGCGGAGCATGTCGGTAGGCGGTTCGCCGGCTTCGGGCGCTGGCTTCGACCTCTGGAGCGGCCCGGGGAGGCTCACCTCTGAGCAGACGGTCGGATCGCCGAGCAACGAGGCGAGACGCTCGCCCAGCTCGTCGAGCGAGAGATTGGCCAGCGTCTGCGGGGTGGTGACGACGGTCGGCAGGCGAGCGGTGTAGCGGTGGTTCATGATCTGGAATAGCTCTTCCCACCAGGGACTACGGCGGCGGAAGTCGAGGTCGTCGAGGACTAGGAGCGGCGCCTTGCGGATGTCCTCGATCTCCTGGTAGTACTGGTCGTCCGTCTCCTTGCCGTGCCGGAGGAAGTGAAGCAACTCGGCGACTTCCGTGAAGTAGGGGAACTCGCCCATCTGGCGCCGGTAGTTGGTTATGGCGACGGCGAGGTGGGTCTTGCCGCCGCCGTGGGGGCCGGTAAGCATAAGCCAGTACTCCGGCTTCTGCGCGAAGTCGAGGGTGAAGCGATAGGCGTCTTCCAGCCTCCGGCGATCGGCGGGCGGCAGGTGGAAGCCCTGGGTGTCGAAGCTCTCGAAGGTCATGTTTTGGAAGCGCGGCTGGTCGAACGTGTCCAGCTTGTGACGCCGCGCTCGCCCGCCGGAGGCGGGCTCCAGACCGTAGACGCGGCTGAGCGTGGGGTCGGCGAGACGGGTCTGCAGGCGCTCGTCGAGTCGAAGGATGGCGAGGCCGGTTGTGACGACGGTTGGCAGGCGGCCGTTGAAGCGGTGGTTGATTATCTGGGAGAGTTTCTCCTGCGCCCAGGGGGTGGTGCTCTGGGAGCCGAGGTCGTCGAGGATGAGGACAGGCGCGTTGCGCACCAGGTCGAAGGTCTCGTCGTAGCCCACCGCGCTGTCCGGGTGATAGGCGGCGCGCAGGCTGTCGAGAAGGTCGGGCACGATGACGAACAGGGCAGGGGTCCCCAGCTCCAGGCAGCGGTTGGCGATGGCGGCGGCGAGGTGCGTCTTGCCGCAGCCGCTGGGACCGGAAAGGACGAGCCAGCCGGCGGGCTCCTCGGCGAAGGCATGAGCGTCGTCGACGCAGCGCTGGAAGCGCTCCTGATCGTTACGGTTGCTGCTGCGGCCGCGGCTGCTCAGGTTGGCGAAGGTGAGCCGCGTAAGCGGGCCGAGGTTGCTGTAGCGCTGGAGCCGAGCAGACCGGTCTTCATCTCGTTCCTGCAAGACGCAGCGACAGGGGAAGGCCTTGCCGAAATCCGGGTGCCCCAAGGGAACGCTCCTGCGGACGAAGCCGGCGCCGTTGCAGAGGGGGCAAACGTTCTCTTCCGCGTCAGCCTTTGACGGGAGATGAGCGCCGGTGACGGCTTGTGCCGGCGAGCCATCGGGTTCGCCATCGGGCGGCGCCGCGCCGTCGGGGTAGGCCTGCTTCAGGATGTCCTGCAATCTCTTCACGACGTTGCTCTCCCAACGATGGGTCAGGCTTCGAGGGAAACGCGGCTCATGGCGCCTTCTTCTTCGCGCAGAAGGAGGTCCTCAAAGCGGGCGATCTTGTTTCGAAAGCGGAGATGGATGGTGCCGGTGGGCCCGTTACGGTGTTTGGCGACGATAATCTGGGCATCGCCGGCCGGATAGGGAGTGCCGTCGGCATGCACCATTTCCCAGTCCTCTTTGCGAACGTAGATCTCCTCGCGGTAGATGAAGATAACCAGGTCGGCGTCCTGCTCGATGCTGCCGCTCTCACGCAGGTCGCTGAGCATGGGGATGTGAGGAGAACGCAGCTCAGGGGCGCGCGAGAGCTGCGATACGGCGATCACGGGGGCGTCGAGCTCGCGGGCGAGCTCCTTGAGGGCGCGGGAGATGTAGCTGATCTCTTGGACGCGGTTGTCGGTCCTGTCGCCGCCGTGGATGAGCTGAAGGTAATCGATGATGACGAGGTCGAGGCCGCGGTCGCGGGAGAGGCGGAGCGCTTTGCCGCGGATCTCCCCCATACGCAAGATGGGGCTGTCGTCTACGTAGATGTCCGCGCCTGCGAGCACGCCGAGAGCGTTCATGACGCGTCGCTCCTCGGCTTCGGTGTGCAGGCCGAGGCGCAGGCGGGTGGAGTCGACGCCGGACTCGCTGGCGAGAAGGCGCTGCGCCAGTTGCTCGGCGGCCATCTCCAGGCTGAAAAGCGCTATTCTGGCGCTCTGGCCGACGGCAGCGTTGCGGGCGATATTCAGGGCGAGACTGGTCTTGCCGAGGCTGGGACGCGCCGCCAAGATGATGAGGTCGGAGCGCTTGAGACCGCCGAGGAGCGTGTCCAGGTCCATAAACCCGGTGCGGACGTTGCCCTCGAGGCCGCCCTTGAGCGACTCGAGGCCTGGCCCCTCCCAGAAGTCGTCCAGGATATCTTTGATGTGCACGAAATCGCTGAGGCGCTCGCCGGTGCGCAAGGAGAGGACCATGCTCTCCGAACGCGAGAGGACCTCTTCGAGGTCGGGGCCGCCTTTGTAGGCCATCTGAGCGATCTTGCTGGACGCTTCGATGAGACGGCGGTAGACGGAATCGCGCTTGACGATGCGGGCGTAGTGCTCGATGCCGACGGAGGTGCCCAGCTCGGCGACGAGGCGGCTCAGGTAGGCGAGGCCGCCCAGTTCCTCTAGACGGTCGCGGCGGGCGAGCTCGTGGCCGACGGTCACCTGGTTCAGGGATTCGTTGCGATCGAAGAGGGTGAGGCAGGCTTCGTAGGTCCAGGCGTTCTTCTCGCGGAAGAAGTCGTCGGGCCGGAGGATGGGCGCGACTTTGTAGATGGCCTCGGCGTCGACGAGGAGAGAGGCGATGACGGCCTCTTCCGCTTCGATGTCGTGGGGGGGGAGCTTGTCAGCTAGCATCCTGCTCTTTCTGCGGCGCGACCGATCAAAGGCACGCCCGGCCTATTCAGATCGGGCTTCCTTGCGGGCGACGAGCTCGGCGACCGGCCGCCCAAGGAGGAGTCTGCCCAACGAGCGATGGCCGACCGTCAGGTAGTACTTCTTCCAGGTCTTGCGGATGTCATCGGCCGTCTGCGCCTGTTCGAACTCCTTTGCGGCGGTGCGCACGGCTTCCTCATACTCGGCGTTAGTCGTCATGATCGCCTCCTTGCGGTGGCCTATTTCACCGCACCGGTCGTCGAGGGGAGCGGGCTCTATTCGGCTTCGGCTTCGCCGCCTTCCGCTTCGGCCGGGCTTGCCTCCTCTGCCTTTGTCTCGCCCTCGGCCTTATCCGTCTCGGCGGCACCCTCTCTTGCCACATGCAACGGCACGGTCGCGCGCACGTTGCGGCTGAGCTGCACCGTCACCTCGTAGTCGCCGACCTCTTTGATGGGTTCGGCGAGCAGCACCTGGTGGCGATCGACCTCGTGGTCGAGGAGCTTCGCTACCTCGGCGGCGACGTCGGCCTGGGTGACGGAGCCGAACAGGCGCCCCTTGCTACCCGCCTTGGCGATAATGGCGATGGAGGCGCCGGCGAGACTTAGGGCTACGGCCTGCGCGGCCTCGTCGAGGAGAGCTTGCTTCTTGGCCTCGGCCGCCGCCTTCGCCTCAGCTCTGCGGATGGCGTCGGCAGTGGCGGGCGCGGCCAGACCTTTAGGCAAGAGGAAGTTGCGGGCGAAACCGTCGGCGACGTTCTTGATCTCGCCGATCCTGCCGGACCCTTCGACTTCTTTGAGAAAAACGACCTTCACAGAGACCTCCCGGGAAGAAAAAGATTGGGGATCGGCCACCTATCCCATCATATGGCGGGATGCGGCGGCGTCAACCGAGAATCCGTAAAGTGGCGGGGAAAATCTTTCCACATCTCTAAGCGCAAAAGACCCCGATAAGACATACGTTCGAGTTTCACGGGGATACGATAGGACAAAGTCAGCGCGGAGTCAAGGGCGGCGATGGAGGGTGCTCTCTCGCCGCAAGGCTAACCGCCTGCGAGGGCGCGGGGCAGGCCGTCGTGGTAGGCGGTGGCCAGGGAGCTGACGGGTACGTCGAGGAAGCCGCCCAGAGACAGGCGGTCGCCGCCCACGCGTCCGAG
>JBEKDP010000026.1:0-12305 GCA_050014295.1 Dehalococcoidia bacterium
TCACCACCGTCTGCTGCATGCCCAACACGCAGCCCCCCATCGACAGCCGCGCCACCGTCGAGTACATCCAGCGGACGGCGGCCGCGACGGGCAGCGTGCGTGTGCTCCCCATCGGCTGCGTCAGCAAGGGGCGCCAGGGCAAGGAGCTGGCGGAGCTGGGCGACCTGGCGGAGGCCGGTGTCGTCGCCTTCAGTGACGACGGCGCGCCCGTCGCCGATGCCGCCCTCATGCGCCGCGCCCTCGAATACTGCCGCGCCCTCGGCCTCGCCGTCTCCGACCATTGCGAGGAGCCGTCGCTGGCCCACGCCGGCGTCATGCACGAGGGCTGGGTAGCGGCGCGCCTCGGCCTGCGCGGACAGCCCGCCGCCGCCGAGGAGTCGATGGTGGCGCGCGATATCGCCCTCGCCGAGCTTGCCCGCTCGCCCGTCCACATCGCCCACGTCAGCACCGCCGGCAGCGTCGAGCTCATCCGCCGGGCGAAGGCGCGCGGCCTGCCGGTGACGGCGGAGGTCACGCCGCACCACCTGACGCTGACCCATGGGATAGTTATGTCTAGTTATTCCCTTCCGGGCGAGCTGGCCTATGATACCGAGGCGAAGGTCTCGCCGCCCCTGCGCACCGCCGACGACGTCGCCGCCTGCGTCGAGGGGCTGCGCGATGGCACCATCGACGCTATCGCCACCGACCACGCGCCGCATGCGCCGGTCGACAAGCTCTGCGAGTTCGACGACGCGCCCTCCGGCATCGTCGGCTTCGAGACGGCGCTGGCGCTCGTGCTGTCGCTGGTGCACGAGAGCAAGATCGACCTGCCGACGCTGATCCAGCGGCTGACCGCCGGCCCCGTCGCCGCGCTGGGCCTCGACCGGCACGAAGGGCTGGCCGGCCTTGGCAGCCTGGCCGTCGGCGCGCCCGGCGACGTGCTGGTCTTCGACCCGGGCGCGGAGTGGACCGTCGACCCGGAGCGCTTCGCCAGCAAGGGGCGGAACACGCCGCTGGCGGGTCGCGTGCTCAAAGGACAGGTCGTCACCACAATCAGCGACGGGCGAATCGCTTTCGCCGCGGAGAAGGTGAGCATCTGATGGCCGACAAGGGCTTGCTGGTGCTGGAAGACGGCTCGACGTATCAGGGCGAGCCGTTCGGCGCGCCAATCGCCGCCGACGGCGAGGTCGTCTTCTCGACCAGCATGACTGGCTACCAGGAGGCGCTCACCGACCCCTCCTTCGCCGGCCAGGTCCTCGTCATGACCTACCCCCTCTCCGGCAACTACGGCATCAACCGCATCGACGTCGAGTCGAGCCGCATCCAGGTCAGCGGCATGGTCGTCCGCGAGCACTGCGACCTCCCCAGCCACTGGCAGTCCGAGATGACGCTCCACGAGTACCTGGCCCAGAACAACGTCCCCGGCCTCTCCGGCGTCGACACCCGCGCCCTCACCCGCCGCCTTCGTATCTCCGGCGTCATGATGGGCATCATGACCCGCGACGAGTCCCCTGACGAGGCGCTGCGCCGCCTGCGCGAGGCGCCCCGCTACGGCGACACCGACTTCGTCCGGCGCGTCAGCACCGGCGAGCGCTACGACTGGCCGGACAACGGCAAGCCGTCCAAGCACCACGTCGTCCTCATGGACCTGGGGGTAAAGTACAACATCATGCGCATCCTCAGTCGCAAAGGGGCGCACGTCACCGTCGTTCCCTGCCTGGCGACGGCGGAGGACGTCCTCGACCTCAAGCCGGACGGCGTCGTCCTCTCGCCCGGCCCCGGCGACCCGGCGCATCTCGACTACGTCGTGCGCACTCTCCAGGGCCTCGTCGGCAGGACGCCGATCCTGGGCATCTGCTTGGGGCATCAGGCGCTGGGCGCCGTCTTCGGCGCTTCCACCTTCAAGCTCAAGTTCGGCCACCGCGGCGCGAACCAGCCGGTGCGCGACCTGACGACCGGCCGCATCTACATCACGGCGCAGAACCACGGCTATGCCGTCGACCCGAACGGACTGCGCGGCGGTATCGAGGTCAGCCATATCAGCCTGAACGACGAGACGGTGGAGGGACTGCGGCACGAGGAGCTGGGAATCATGTCGATCCAGTACCACTCCGAGGCGTCGCCGGGCCCGCTCGACAACACCTACTTCTTCGACCGCTTCCTGGACACGGTCGCCGAACGAAAGTCATAGCTACCACCTTAGGTGCGACTTGGAAGAACAGCGAGACGACGAACCGGAAGAGACGCCGGGCTCAGCCATCGAGTCCGGCGGCCCGCCGTGGATGCGACGCAAGCGGCGGCGCGTCGTCCGTCGCGTCGGCGGCCACGTCGAGCCGCGCGCCTCCTTCGGTCTCCTCACCCTGAGCACTCTCGGGTTCTCGGCGGCCGTCCTGCTGATCGCAATCGCCACTGTCGGCGCCGTCGTCTATGTGGCCCAGGGCCGGCCGCTGCACGCCATCGTCTTCTTCCTGGCCGGCCTCGCATTGGCCATCGTCGCCGGCGGATTCGGTTTTGGCATGGGGTTCATCGGCCTGCCCATCGCCGGCGACTGGTTCCTGGAGTGGCCGAACCACGCCATCGGTTGGAGCATCGGTGTCGCCGGCTGTGCGCTGCTCGCCGCCCTCCTCTTCCTGACACCTCTTCCCGCCTGGGCCGGCGTTATCCTGACGCTCGCGACCGTGTTCGGCGCTGGCTATGTCTTCGGCTACGTGTTGCGGACGACGAAGCCGGTCACGGCGGGCCCGCACCCACAGGGAGGGCAGCATTGAAGGTAGCGGGAAAAGATGACCGATAAGCCCGACAAGGTCCTGATCATCGGCTCCGGGCCCATCATCATCGGTCAGGCGGCGGAGTTCGACTACGCCGGCACGCAGGCCTGCAAGGCGATGCGCGAGGAAGGCGTCACTTCCGTCTTGGTCAACTCCAACCCGGCGACGATCATGACCGACGAGGGTATCGCCGACATCGTCTACATCGAGCCGCTTACCGTCGACGTCGTCGCCCGCATCATCGAGCGCGAGCGGCCTGACGGCCTTTTGCCGACCCTCGGCGGCCAGACCGGCCTCAACCTCGCCGTCGCCCTCGCCGAGGCGGGCGTCCTCGACAAGTACAACGTGCGCCTGCTCGGCACGCCGCTGGAGACGATACGCAAAGCGGAGGACCGTGAGCTCTTCCGCCAGCTCCTCCGCGACATCGGCGAGCCGGCGCCGGAAAGCGCGACGGTCACCAGCATGGGAGAGGCCCGTCTTGTCCTCGACCTGTTCGGCCTGCCGCTGGTCGTGCGCCCCGCCTACACCCTCGGCGGCACCGGCGGCGGCATCGCCCACACCCGCGAGCAGCTCGAGCAGATCGTCGCCGTCGGCCTCGCCGTCAGCCCCATCCACCAGGTCCTCCTCGAGCGCTGCCTGCTGGGCTGGAAGGAGATCGAGTACGAGGTGATGCGCGACGGCGCCGACAACTGCATCACCGTCTGCAACATGGAGAACCTCGACCCCATGGGCATCCACACCGGCGACAGCATCGTCGTCGCGCCCAGCCAGACCCTGAACGACAAGGAATACCAGATGCTGCGCTCGGCGAGCCTGAAGATCATCCGCGCCCTCGGCGTCGAAGGCGGCTGCAACATCCAGCTTGCCCTCGCGCCGCGACCGGAGATCGCCGACTGGCAGCACCAGGACGCCTCGGCGCCGCCCTACTATGTCATCGAGGTCAACCCGCGCGTCTCCCGCAGCTCCGCCCTGGCCAGCAAGGCGACCGGCTACCCGATCGCCCGCGTCGCCGGCAAGATCGCCGTCGGCAGGCGCCTCGACGAGATCGCCAACGCCGTCACCGGCAAGACGACGGCGGCGTTCGAGCCCGCGCTCGACTACCTGGTCGTCAAGATACCACGCTGGCCCTTCGACAAGTTCGCTTTCGGCGACCGCCAGCTCGGGACGCAGATGAAGGCCACCGGCGAGGTCATGGCGATCGACCGCTGCTTCGAGGGTGCCCTGCAAAAGGCGGTGCGCTCGCTGGAGGTGGGCAGCCGCTCCCTGCTCTGGGAGGACCCCTCTTGGAGCGAGGAGGAGACGGCCGCCGGCGGGCCCAAGGCCGATTCGGCCGCGGAGGGCAAGACCGCGCTTTCCTGCGACTTCCCCCTGGCGCCGACCGACGAGCGCCTCTGGGCGCTGATGGCCGCCCTCCGTCGCGGCGCCGAGCCCGCGGAGTTGGCGCGTCAGACCGGCGTCGACCCCTGGTTCCTGGAGAAGATGGCGAACATCGTGGCGATGGAGAAGCGCCTTCTCTCCGAGGAGCTTACGCCCGACCTGCTGCGCGCCGCCAAGCGCCTCGGCTTCTCCGACAAGCAGATCGGCGTCCTCGCCGACCGCCTGACGGAACAGGTGCGCATTCTCCGCAAGCAGTGGGGCGTCCTGCCCGTGTACAAAATGGTCGACACCTGCGCCGCCGAGTTCGACGCCGCCACGCCCTATTTCTACAGCACCTACGAGCAGGAGAACGAGGCGACGCCGGAGCCCGGCAACCGGGCGCTGGTAATCGGTTCCGGCCCGATCCGCATCGGTCAGGGCATCGAGTTTGACTACTGCAGCGTACATGCGGTCTGGGCGCTGGAGGACGCCGGCTACCGGGCGCTCATCGCCAACTCCAACCCGGAGACGGTCTCCACCGACTTCGACACCAGCGACCGCCTCTACTTCGAGCCGCTGGACGAGGAGGGCGTTCGCGACATCCTGGAGAACGAGGCCGGCGACGGCCTGCCGCCACCGTCCATCGTCCAGTTCGGCGGTCAGACGGCCGTCAACCTGGCGGGGCCGCTGCACCAGGCCGCGGCGCCGATCCTGGGCTCCAGCGCCGAGGCGATCGACCTCGCCGAGGACCGCCGTCGCTTTGAGGCCTTCCTCGCCGAGCTGGGCGTCCCGCAGCCGCCCGGCGCCGGCGTCACGACCCTCGAGGACGCCCTCAACACGGCGGAGATCATCGGCTACCCGGTGCTCATCCGGCCCAGCTACGTCCTCGGCGGGCGGGCGATGGAGATCGTCCAGAACGCCACGGAGCTCGTGCGCTACATGCGCGCCGCCGTCGAGCTAGGCAGCGGCAAGCCGGTCCTCATCGACAAGTATTTCGGTGGCAAAGAGGTCGAGGTCGACGCCATCGCCGACGGCGAGCAGGTGCTGATACCGGGCATCATGGAGCACGTCGAGCGCGCCGGCGTCCATTCGGGCGACTCGATGGCCGTCTACCCCGGCCTCAACCTCAGCCGCCACGAGATCGACACGATAGTCGACTACGCGCAGCGCATCGGCATCGCCCTCGACGCGCGCGGCCTGATAAACATCCAGTTCGTCATCATGCCGGACGCCTCACCGGCGGGCTCCTCCGTCTACGTGCTGGAGGTGAACCCGCGCGCCAGCCGGACGGTGCCCTTCCTCTCCAAGGTGACCGGCGTGCCGATGGTGCGCCTGGCGGTGAACGTCATGCTTGGCAAGTCGCTCGCCGAGCAGGGCTACGCGGGCGGTCTCTGGCCCGAACAGGACCTGGTGGCGATCAAGGCGCCCGTCTTCTCGATGGCCAAGCTCGTCGGCGTCGATACCTATCTCGGGCCGGAGATGAAGTCGACGGGCGAGGTCATGGGCATCGACACCAACTTCCCGGCGGCGCTGGCGAAGGCGCTCCTCTCCGCGGAGCTGATGCTGCCGCGCAAAGGCGGCGTCCTCCTCAGCATCGCCGACAAGAACAAGCCGGAGGCGGTCCACATCATCCGCCAGCTCGCTCAGGCCGACTTCCGCCTCTACGCGACGGAGGGCACCGCCGATATGATCCGCGGCCTCGGCATGGCGGTCGAGCAGGTCACCAAGCGCATCAGCGAGGGGCACCCCAACGTCGTCGACGTGATCCAGGAGGACCGCGTCGACTGCGTCATCAACACGCCGGAGGGCGGCGGCCCGGCGGCCATGCGCGACGGCTTCCACATCCGGCGCGCCGCCACCGAGAAGCGCATCCCCTGCTTCACGTCGCTCGATACGGCGCGGGCGGCCGTCGAGGCGCTTCTCAGCCACGGCCAGACGTACACCGTCCAGCCGCTGCGACTCTACCTGCGCAGCCCGCAGGTCCGAAAGGACGTGCCCGTCGGATGAAGGTGACCAGCGGCTCCATCATCAGCACCGAGCACCTCTTCGGCGCGACCTACCTCACCTGGTTCCTCGCGCCGCCGCTCGTGCCGGGCGCCTCGCCGGGTCAGTTCCTGATGTTCCGCGTCGGCGACGGCAGCGATCCGCTCCTGCCGCGACCCATGAGCTACCATCGCGTCCGCTCCGGCGACGAAGTCGGCGTCCTCTATCAGACGTGGGGTCGCGCCACCGCGATGCTCGCGCGGCAGCCGGTCGGCTCGCAGGTCCTCATGTGGGGACCGCTTGGCCGCGGCTTCAGCGTTCGCCCCCAGTCGCAGAACCTGCTGCTGGTCGCCGGCGGCGGCGGCGCTCCGCCGCTGACGTGGCTCGCCGAGCAGTCGGTGGCGAAGGGCAAGAACGTCCAGCTCATCATCGGCGCGCGCTCCGCCGAGCAGGTGCTGCCGCCGGAGATGCTGCCGCCGCAGGCGGAGCTGGTGGTGGTGACGGAGGACGGCTCGCGGGGGCGCAAAGGCTTCCTGACCGACACCTTCGAGGAGTGCCTGCCCTGGGCGGACCAGGTGTTCGCCTGCGGCCCGCGCCCGATGTACGAGTCGATGGCGGCGGTCGTCCGGCGGACACGCGTCCGGACGCCGGTGCAGGTGCTGCTGGAGACGCCGATGGCCTGCGGCATGGGGCTATGCTACGGTTGCGCCGTCGAGACGCGACGGGGCGTCCGTCAGGTCTGTCGCGACGGCCCTCGCTTCGAGCTGCGCGACGTGTTCTAGGGGAGGAGTTTGATCATGGCATTGAAATGTGCGGATTGCGCCTGGCGAAAGCGCTCGGAGGAGAACCCGAAGTCGTTCATGGCGCGCATCTGGCGCTGGCACACGAAGGTCTGCCCGAGCTGGAAGGCTTACCAGCGTGAGCTCGCGAAGCAAGAACAGGAGCAGGACGACTCGCCGGAGTAGCCTCCTATCCTGAGGGTTTCAACTCGCAGAATTGAAAACCAAATGAATGCTCCACAGCCGAACAGCATTATCGAGGGCGACTGCCTCGACATCATGGCGACGTGGCCCGACGCCTGCGTCGATCACTGCATCGCCGACCCGCCGTTCGGCATCGCCTCCGGCAGCGGGCGCCGCGGCAAGAAGGGCCTCGGCTGGGCTTTCTCGTCGCACGTCACTATGCAGGAGACCTGGGACCGCTTCAGCCAGGACGAGTTCTTCCAGTTCAACGTCCGCTGGCTCTCCGAAGTCTGCCGCGTCGTCGAGCCCAACGACAACATCCTCGTCTTCGGCACCTTCCACAACATCTACCAGCTCGGCTTCATCCTCCAGAGCGTCCTCAACCGGCGCATCCTCAACTCCGTCGTCTGGTTCAAGCCGAACGCCCAGACCAACATCACCGCGCGCACCCTCACCGAGAGCACGGAGCAGATCATCTGGGCGGTGAACGAGACGCCGGAGCGAGCCAAAGACTGGGTCTTCAACTACTGGAAAGCGAAGGGACTGGCTGATGGAAAACAGATGCGAAACCTATGGCTGCCAAATGGAGGGCCGGCCAACGACCTGTGGGAGGTGCCAGTCGTTCCCGCGAGAGAAACAAAACACGGGAAACACCCAGCGCAAAAGCCCCTTGAACTAACCAACAGACTCGTCGCCGTGGCCACCGAGCCGGGTGATATGGTGCTCGACCCCTTCGCGGGTTCGGGAGGTGTGGCCCTCTCCGCAGTGCGCGGGAGGCGACAATACCTGATAATCGAGTCCGACCCGAAGTACGCTGCGGTAGCAAGGGCAAGACTCGATGAATTCCGGCGATCCAGATTCATGCGCTTCATGCAAGAGGAGGAAGGGGCTATGAGCCTTACCGCGGACGAGCTAACGCTTCTCACAGAGGTACCTGTGCCTCAAGCCGACAGCCTGGATATCGTCTTTCACGTTGTCGAATTGGTTGACAGCGGAACGGACACGCGCAGCGGCGTTGCACGCAGCATCGGATATTCAGACCGACAAGGGCCCTACTACGCCGACGCCGCAATGGCCCTAAGGCTAGTCGAGGTACAGGGATCGCTTGGACGAGGCGGCCAGCACCTTTGTTTGACACCTCTGGGAGCTCAGTATCTGGCTGCCGGCGGCGCCAACAGGGCAAGGATGAGACAAGAAACCGTCCGCGCCTGCCCCATTGTGAAGTACGTTTCTTCAGAACTGGGAGTCACGAGAAACGGCGAACCGACGCCGTATCCCGTTGCCGCCGCCATGCAAGATGAAAGTGCCGTAGCCTCGGTTCTGGAGCATTTGGATCTGGCCCGCCACACGGCAGAACGCAGGGCACACACTCTTTGCGGGTGGCTTGAGGCGATCTAGCCTCACTGGATCCGCAACGGGTGCCGCGTACGTAAGGGTCTTCTAGCTCTTGGATTTCTTGCCGTACTGCGCGACGCTGCAGCGCGCCGCCACCTTCTCCGCCAGCGCCCGGAACACCTGCGCCGGCGCGGAATCGGGCGCCGACTCCACGATCGGCACGCCGTCGTCCCCGCCGATGCGCGTCTGCAGGTCGAGAGGTATCTCGCCCAGGAACTCCAGCCCCAGCTCCGCCGCCGCGACCGCGCCGCCGCCGTGCCCGAAGACCTCCGTCCGCTCGCCGCAGTGCGGGCAGACGAAGTAGCTCATGTTCTCCACGATCCCCAGAACCGGCACGTCGACACGGCTGAACATCGTCACCGCCTTGCTCGCGTCCTCCACCGACACCTCCTGCGGCGTCGTGACGATGATCACCCCCGCCAGCGGCACCGCCTGCGCCACGCCCAGCGACGCGTCGCTCGTCCCCGGCGGCAGGTCGACCAGCAGGTAGTCGAGCTCGCCCCAATCGAGCTGGTGGAGCAGCTCGCGGATCGCCTTGTCGATCAGCGGGCCGCGCCAGATGACCGCCGACGCCTTCGGCAAGATGAACCCCAGCGAGACGACCTTCACGCCGTACCGCTCGATGGGCACCAGCGGCTCGCCCGTCTCGCCCAGGAACCCGGATGCGAAGCCCATCATGATCGAAACGTTGGGGCCGGTTACGTCTGCGTCCAGCAAGCCGACGCTCGCACCCGCCTGTGCCAGCGCCGTCGCCAGGTTCACGGCCACCGTCGTCTTGCCCACGCCGCCCTTGTTGCTGGCGATGGCAATGATGTTCCGCACGCCCTCGACCGGCTGCGGCCCGCCGGCGCCGGCGAACGCCCTCACCTCAGCGTCCATCTGCACTTCGACCGACTTCACGCCGGGAAGCGCCTTCACCGCCTGCTCCACGTCCGCCTCGATGGCGCCGCGCAAAGGGCAGGCCGGCGTCGTGAGCACGACCTTCAGCGATACGACGCCGTCCTCGATGCGCACCTCCCTGATCATGTTCAGCGAGACCAGATCGCGGTTCAGCTCCGGGTCCTTCACCTGGCGAAGCGCCTCAATGACATCCTGCTCGGTCGGCTGCTGGGACATGAGTCAGTCCTTTCTTCGTGGGCCAGGCCGGGCGGCCTGCGAAGCCATTATAGCCCACACGCACGGAGGCCGCGAACGCGTTAACAGATATTTAACGAAGTAGATACAGTTTGATCGCTTCTAAGCTTGACACGCACCGAAAATAATGATAGTGTAAGTGATCGCCCAAGGAGGTGAAGGCAATGAGACGGGGAACGATGACGAAAGAGAGAGAGGCCCCTGTGCCGGTGGCCGAGGCGTCTCAATCGACGGCGGAGGCCCAGTGTGTACACCACTGGGTAATCGATAGTCCTGCGGGCAGCACCAGCACCGGCGTTTGCAGGGTATGCGGCGAGCGGCGCGTGTTTAGCAACTACGTGTCCGATTTCATCTTTGAGGGTGATTCGGCCGAAAGCCTCCGGCCGGGTAGCTGGAAGAAGCCCGTCACGGAGCTAGTGCGACCGGAAGGCGAGGAGAAGGACGATTCCTCTTTCTCATCCGGCGCTGCCAGCGACTATTCCATGTAATCAAGCTGTGCCCCCCTTCGGTGCGGCTCGATGCGAGGCGGCCACGAGAAGCGGCCGCCTCTCTGTATTTGCAGCGCCCGGCCTGTCTCCTCGACACGCCTTCTGACAGGCCATATAATGGCCTCGACCCAGCGGGAGACTGAATGACATTGAACCTCGCCGTCGAGCTCGCGCCCAGCCGCAAGCAGGGCCTTCCCCTGCGCAACCCCGTCATGACCGCCTCCGGCACGTTCAGCAACGGCCTCGAAGCGGCCCGCATCTTTGACATCCAGCGTCTCGGCGCCATCGTCAGCAAGGGCACGACCCTCAGGCCGCGCTCCGGCAACCCTCAGCCGCGCACTGCCGAGACGCCCTCCGGCATGCTCAACACCATCGGCCTGCAGAACATCGGAGTTGAAGCGCTGGTCCGCGACGTTGCGCCCGTGTGGGCGGCCTGGCAGGTGCCGGTCATCGTCAACATCGCCGGCGACACCGTCGACGAGTTCGCCGAGCTGGCGGCCCGCCTCGACGGCGTTCCCGGCGTCAGCGGCATCGAGGTCAACGTCAGTTGTCCGAACGTCGCCGTCGGCGGCATGCTCTTCGGACAGGACCCCAAACAGGCCGCCGCCGTCACGCGTGCCGTCGTGCGCGCGACAACCCTGCCGGTCATCGTCAAGCTCACGCCGAACGTCACCGACGTCGTCAGCGTTGCCCTCGCCGTCGCCGACGCCGGCGCCGACGCCCTCTGCCTCATCAACACCGTCCAGGCGATGGCCATCGACGTCCGCGCCCGTCGCCCCGTGCTCTCCACCGTCTTCGGCGGCCTCTCCGGCCCCGCGATCAAGCCGCTCGCCGTGCGGATCGTCTACCAGGTCGCCGCCGCCGTCCGCATCCCCATCGTCGGCTGCGGCGGCATCCGGAGCGCCGACGACGCGCTCGAGTTCATCATGGCGGGCGCGACCGCCGTCGAGGTGGGCACTGCCACCTTCGCCAACCCGCGCGCCCCGCTCGACGTGCTGGAGGGCATCGAGCGCTTTCTCCAGTCGGCAGGCGTACAGCATCTCGCCGAGCTTGTGGGTGTGGCGCGCCTCTCCTAGTGACGGGCTGGCCGTCGACGCCTATAATTGCTCCTGGAATCGACCCTCTTCGTCGGGGTGTAGCTCAGCCAGGTTAGAGCGCTTGGTTTGGGACCAAGAGGTCGACAGTTCGAATCTGTCCACCCCGACCAGATCCTCTTGAGCGGTCTCCTAGCAGAGTTCTTCGGCCAGCCGGCTTGGCGGTGTTTGGAGGAAAGAGCGCTCACGCAGCAGCGCGGCGAAGGGCGTGACTGACGCGTGGGAGGTCCGGCCGGCTACGGCCCCTGAATGTCGATGCTGAGGACTTTGTCACCCTGGACGAGGCTCTGGGCGACGTCCATCCCCGACGTCACCTGGCCGAAGGCAACGTAGTCCTTCGTCGCCACACCCGAAGGGTTGAACAGGATGAAGAACTGGCTGCCGTTCTGCACGTCCGCCGTGGTACCGGCAAGCGTCCCCAGCGTGCCGGCTGTGAACGGCCGCGTGCTTGTGTCCTTGGGGATCTCGTAGCCCGGCCCCCCGTTGGCAGTGTCAGTGGGGTTCCCCGTCACCGCGTACAGGTCGGACTGGACGTAGTAGAACGGCAGGTCGTTGTAGAAGCCCTGACGCGCCAGAAACACGAAGTTGTTCACGGTGTTTGGAGCATCGGCGGCGAACAGGTCGGCCGTGATGTCGCCCTTTTCTGTATGTATCGTCGCCGAGTAGCTCTTCGTCGGGTCGATGGTCATGGCTGGCGGCGCCGACCACTGCTTCACCTGCTGGACCGTCGGCGTCACGGTCAAGTTCGCCTCTGGTGTGGGTGTCGCTAGCGCTGCCGCTGTCGCTTGCGCGCTTGCCGTGTTCGTCGTCGTCGTACTCCTGCAATACCCAGCCGCTCCACCCGCCAGGCTGCCGGTTATTATGATCACGCCGACGATGTAGAACAGCTTGACATTGCTGAACAGACCGAACGGCCCGTGCTTCTTCGCCGGCCCCGACCAGTCCGCTACGCCACGCGGCTTCCTGGCGCGTCTCTTGGTCCGTTTCGGCTGCTTACTCTTCGGCATAAAACCTTCTCACGAAACGACTACCCTTAGCGCGGCGAAGGCCGCCCTGACCGCAGGCTCAGTATAGCAGAACTAGATCGCTCGGCAAACTCGACCGAGGGCGGCCCGTCCGTCTGCGGTGCGCCTTCCAACCGCCGTC
>JBEKDP010000027.1:0-16851 GCA_050014295.1 Dehalococcoidia bacterium
CACCCCCCTTGCCCAGGCCGAGTACGAGCGCATGTACGCGACCTTGGGGGGCAAGCCGGTGCACGCTACCCTGGCGATGCACTGGGCCCGCCTCGTCGAACTCGTCTACGCCGCCGAGCGCATGGTGGAACTGGCCACAGACCCGGAGATCACCAGCCCAGACGTTCGTACCATCCCTTCCGCCACGCCAGGCGAGGGCGTAGGCGTAGTCGAGGCACCGCGCGGTGTCCTCATCCACCACTACCACGCCGACGAGAGAGGGGTCGCCCGCAAGGTCAACCTCATCGTTGGCACCGCTCACAACTACGGCGCCATCGCGATGTCGGTGAAGAAAGCCAGCCAGGGGCTGATCAAGAAGGGGACGGTGGTCACCGAGGGGCTCCTCAACCGCATCGAAATGGCCTTCCGCGCGTACGATCCCTGCTTCGGCTGCGCCACGCACGCATTGCCCGGCGAGATGCCCCTCATAGTGAACATCTACGATGCTCAGGGGAAGATGGTTCAGGAACTGCGGAGAGACTAGAACGAAAACACTGATCCTGGGACTGGGCAACCCCATCCTCTCCGACGACGCCACCGGCCTCTCGGTGGCACGGCGTGTTCATGAGTTGCTCGGCGATCCCAAGGCAGACCTGGTAGAGGCGGCTGTTGCAGGCCTCAAGACCGTTCAGCTTCTGACTCACTACGACCGGGGCGTCATCATCGACAGCATCTGTGATGGGACCGAAGTCGGCCAGGTACGCCGGCTGCGAGAAGAAGAGTTGGGCGGGGGTTGCGCTTGGCTAAGTCACGGCCTTAACCTGCATCTGGCCCTGGAGCTGGCCCGCCAGCTGTCCTTACCGCTGCCGCAGGAACTCCTCATATACGTGGTCGCCGTCAAGGACCCGTACACATTCGGCGAGCAGTTCACACCGGAGGTGGAGAGGGCTCTGCCGGCTGCTGCCGGCAGGATCGCCGATGAGCTGGCGGCCGTCAGCGGCCCCAGTGCTGACGGGAAGAGGTCAGCATAGCCCTGACCTGCCCCCACCTGCCTCGACGCGGTGGGAGTCTGCGCAAGGGATCGATCCTACCGCGAAGGCTCTCCGGCGTCGCAAAGCGTAGGGAAACCGCAAGCAAAGCGACGGCAAAGCGTCAAGCATCCGAAATCCTCATAACCTAGACTACCCTCCACAGACCCAACAAGGCGTCACCGTCGACGTCAGGAAGACGCCAGATGGGTTGAGGAGGTAGAAGATGACGAAGCGATTCCAGTTCCTCGCCTTGCTCGCGGCGCTCCTGGCGGCATGCACGGGCGGCGGCCAGAAGAACGCGACCCCGACGCCGGTAGCCCCGCCCCTCGCCCTGTTGATACCCGCAGGCGCGTCGCAGACCCCGACGACGGCGGGCACGCCTCTCGCCCTGTCGATACCCGCTGGTGCGTTGCAGACGCCGATGCCGGACTTCGCCGTCTTCTACAAGCTGGACAGCCAGCCGATTGCGGCAGCGGCGCCCCAGTACGCCCTCCCCCTCAACCTGGCAGGCGTCGTCAACTTGAACGATGTCGAGGCGACGCTGCAACTCAACGCGGACCAGCAGGCGTTCCTCCAGAAGAACGGCTTCGTTGTCGTGCCCGGGCAGGGCGACGACATCATGGCGTCATACGGAGCGATGAAGGATGCGGGCGTGCCCAACTTCGTCACCGCCGACACAATGCTCCACCTCTACCATGTCGAATTCGCCTCCATCCTCAGGTCGATCGAGCAGGACGAACTGACCGGCACGCTGACGGAGCTGACGAAGGCCATGTTCGACAAAGCGGTCGACGACTACGCCCGCGCGCCGGACGACGAAACGAAAGAGGCAGCGAGGCGGAACGTCGCCTACTTCGGCGTGGCGCTCGAGCTGCTGCAAACGCCGACCGACGGTCCGGAAGAGAAGAACTACGACTACTACACTCCCACTCCAATGCCAGTTCTTGACTTCGCCCTGCCCGATTACGTGGCCGAGGACGTGGCGGCGGAGGTCGACGCCATCAACAAGATGGAAGGCTTCCAGACAAGCGCCATCTTCGACTCATCCGGCGGCTCCTGCCCCGGCGCCTGCTCCTTCTGCGAGGACTACTCGCAGTACCAGCCGCGCGGCTACTACAACTCGAACGACGTGCTACGTCGCTACTTCAAGGCCATGATGTGGTACGGCAGGACGGCCTTCTTCCTGAAGGGCGGCGACGAAGCCGCCTGCGCAAAGGCCGGCGCGCCGTTCGTAACGGAGGCAGACGCCAAGACGGCGACGATCCAGGCAGCGCTCATCGCGGCCGAGATGCCCAGCGTGAAGGTCGGCGCGGGCACTGCCGAGGACGCCTGGTCGCGCATCTACGCTATCACGTCCTTCTTCGTGGGCGCCGCGGACGACCTCACGCCTTACCAGTACCTCGAGGCCGTTCGCAAGGTCTTCGGCGCTGACTTCGGGGCGTCGGCACTCGCGGATGACGGCAAGCTGCTCGATCTCAAAGCGGAGCTGGCGAGTCTGCCCAATCCGCAGACCAACGGCGGCAGCGGCGAATGCATGGTCACGCCGCCCGTGAGCGAAGACAGCCTTTACCAGTGCCTCGACAACGGCAAGGGCATGCGCTTTATGGGCCAGCGCTTCGTGCCCGACGCGCAGATCATGCAGAGTCTCGTCTTCCCGACCGTCGGCCCGTACGTCGGAAGCGGCCAGCCGTTTACGATGAAGGAGACCGGCGTCGGGCCAGCGCGCACCTTTGCCCGCGGCCTCGACGTTATGGCCGTTCTCGGCTCTCAGCGCGCGTACGACATACTGTCGGCGGAGGGCGACACGCAGTACGGAAGCGCCGAGACAAGCTACGACCAGATACTGGCGAAGATGAAGCAGCAGTTCGCGCAGGTCACGCCGTCGGGCTGGACGAAGAACCTGTACTGGTCGTGGCTGTACATGCTGCCGCCCCTGCTTCAGCCGCCGGTCGCAGGCCTGCCGACGTTCATGCAGACGCCCGCCTGGCAGGACCGCGAGCTGCAATCGGCGCTGGCGTCCTGGACGGAGCTTCGACACGATACCATCCTGTACGCCAAGCAGGTCATGGTGCCCGGCGGGATGGGTGGACCTCCGCCCCCGCCCCCGCTCAAGGGCTACGTCGAGCCTGTCCCTGACCTCTATGCCCGCATGCTGGCCAACATACGCATGATTGAGGACGGCCTGAAGGCCCTCGATGCGATGCCGCAAGGCTCGACGACCTTCCAATTGTCCGAGCTCGAGAACATGCTCACCGTACTGGGGCAGATATCGCAAAAAGAACTGGCGGGCGAGGAACTGGAGGAATGGGAGTACGGTTTCATCACGGACTTCGCCGGAAACGAATCGGCAGGATTTGATCCCGACGTGAAGAAGACCACACTCGTCGCCGACGTGCTGACGGACGGCAACCAGCCACAGGAGGTGCTCGAAGAAGGCACGGGCAACGTGGACCTGATCGTCGTCGCATACAAAGTGCCCGACGGGCGCATCGTCGCCGGCGTCGGGCCGGTGATGAGCTACTACGAGTTCAAACAGCCGATCGACCAGCGGCTCACTGACGAAGCATGGCGAACGATGCTCGCGCAGGGCCAGACGCCGTCGCGGCCCGACTGGTTGGAGAGCTTCTACGTGCGGTAGATCGAGCGTAGCGGGGGTTGAGATGATTTGGCGAAGGCGCTGAGTTGTGGCGGGCGGCTGCGGCCGAGCGCGGGAAATCGGGTCGGCGTCATGGGGTCAGGATAGCAGTCTGGGCGGCGATCTCGAAGGGGGATGTGGCAGCTCTCCGCCGCTGGCGACGGGCGACCGAAATGGTCTAGCGCAGCGACCGCCTCCTTGCGTACCAGCCGCCCGCCGCCAACGCAGCCACGACCGCGCCCGCCAGCGCAATCCACGTTGCCGCCGGCTCTCCGGAACCTCCCGACGCTCCGCTCGACGCATCAGCTATCGCCGCCGGTGGCAATAGGACCTTGCCACCGACTCCGTGCGGACGCGGCGTTGGCGTGAACGTTGCCGTCGACGGCACCGGCGTCCACGTGCGAGTCGGTGTGGGTGGAACGGGTGTGGACGTAGACGTTGCGGTCGGCGGTACGGCCGTGAACGTCGCTGTCGGCGTGGGCGTGAAGGTGTTGGTGGGGGTGGGTGTTGGTGTATCGATCGTAGGCGTGTCTTCGATCACCGACACCGTGGCATCGCCATAGTTCGCCACGTAGATGCGGTTGGTGTTGGGGTCGACGGCCACGCCCTCGGGCCCACCCCCGACCGCTACGGTCGCGACGACCGTGTTGCTGGTGTCGTCGATCACGGAGACGCTGCCGCTGCCATAGTTCGACACGTAGATGCGGTTCGTGTTGGCGTTGACGGCTGCGCCCCAGGGGTAACTCCCGACCGCCACGGTGGCGACGACCGTGTTGGTGGCGCCGTCGATGACGGAGACGTTGTTGCTGTTGGCGTTCGTCACGTAGATGAGGTTCGTGCTGGGGTTGACGGTTACGCCCACGGGATTACTCCCGACCCCTATGGTGGCGACGTACGTGTCGTTGGCGCCGTCGATGACGGAGACGCGGTCGATGCGCGAGTCCGTCACGTAGATGCGGTTCGTGTTGGGGTTGACGGCCACGCCCCAGGAGCCAGCCCCGACCGCTACGGTGGCAACAACGGTGTTGGTGGCGCCGTCGATGACGGAGGCGTTGTCGCTCAAGTCGTTCGCCACGTAGATGCGGTTCGTGTTGAGGTTGACGGCCACGCCCATGGGGTCAGTCCCGACCGCTACGGTGGCAACAACGGTGTTGCTGGTGTCGTCGATCACGGAGACGCTGCCGCCGAAGTAGTTCGCCACGTAGATGCGGTTCGCGTTGGGGTTGACGGCCACGCCCCAGGGGCCATTCCCGACCGCTACGGTAGCGACGACGACAGGGTCGCCGTCGGCAGCGCGGGCGGCGGGTGCGGGCCCCGGCAGGGCAAGAACACCCACTACTACTAAGGGGAGAGCTAACGCTCCCGCCAGTCCTACAAGCAACAGTCGAAGAATGGTTCCAGCGCGCATCATGCACCTCCGGAGGGAATTGCTGCCACCAGCCAGGCGGGGATGGCGCAACATTACGCTGTCCGCGAAAGTTTGTCAAGGGGAAATCGGGCTGCCGCATGTTCTGCGGCCGAAAGTGTCACATTCTCGTTGGCCTTCGCCTCTCCCCCTCAGAGGACGGCGGCGCGATTGGTGGGTCGGGTCGGCTAGTCTGAACGGCTGGGCCTTCGGGAAAGGAAGCCGGGGGCGCGGAGACCAGCGAGGGTGAGGGCAAGGCCGCCGGCCATCGCCGCGAGAAGGCTGCCCAGCACCGCCGGGACGTTCCTGGCGCCAAGCGCGGGCACGAGCACGGCGCCGCCCACACCACCGACGATCGCCAGGGGAAGCAGCACCAAGGTGCCGCGGCCGCGCCGTCGATAGGCGACGACGAGCCAGGGGATGACGCCGAAGGACGCCCAGACGAGGCAGAGAACGGTCAGGGCCAGCACGTCGAAGCTCACGCGATGCTCCGCATCAGGCCGCCGACATCTCGGCGATGACCTTGTCACCCTCTTCGATGATCGCCGATAGGAAGTCGTCTTCGGCGACGGTGCGCACGATCTCGCCACGACGGAAGATGACGCCGCGCCCCTTGCCGCCGGCGATACCCACGTCCGCTTGACGCGCCTCGCCGGGCCCGTTAACGACGCAGCCCATGACGGCGACGGTGATCGGCTTGCCCAGCCGCTGGAAGTGCTCCTCCACCTTCGTCGCCAACGGAATCAGGTCGATCTCCACGCGGCCGCAGGTGGGGCAGGAGATGACGGTCGGGCCGCGACGGCGCAGGTTGAGGGCGCTGAGGATGTCCCAGCAGACCGGTATCTCCTCGGTGGGGGCGGCGGTCAGGGATACGCGGATGGTGTCGCCGATGCCCTCGGAAAGCAGGATGCCGATGCCGACGGCGCTGCGAACGGCGCCGCTGCGGGGCAGGCCGGCCTCGGTGACGCCGAGGTGGAAGGGATAAGGCACCTTGGGGGCCAGCAGGCGATAGGCGTCGACCATCGTCGGCACGTCGAATGCCTTGAGGGAGACCTTGATGAGGTCGAAGCCCATCTCCTCCAGAATGCCGATCTCCCAGAGAGCGGTGTCGACCAGGCGGCGAGCGACAGGCGGCGGCTCTTCGCCGTCAGCCAGCGGCGGCAGCGGCGGGAGGCTACCGGCGTTGACGCCGACGCGAATCGGGACCGCGCGCGCCTTCGCCTCCGACACGACTTCGCGTATCTTCTCCGGCACGCGGATGTTGCCGGGGTTGAGGCGGAGGCCGTGAACGCCGGCGCGCAGGGCGGCCAAGGCCAGTCGATGGTCGAAATGGATGTCGGCGACGACGGGCAACGGGCTGTGCAGCACGAGCTCGGGGAGAGCGGCAGCAGCGTCGCGGTCGGGCACGGCGACGCGCACGATCTCGCAGCCCAACTCGGCGAGGGCGTGGACCTGGCGCAGGGTGGCGCGGACATCGGACGTCTTGGTGTTGGCCATCGACTGGATGGCGATGGGAGCGTCGCCGCCGACGGTGACCTTACCGATTCGCAGCGGCTTCGACTTCCGGCGCGGGGTCATCGGAAGATGTTCTCTCCGCGGATGAGGCGGGCGATGTCGAAGTAGCTGATCACCACGACAAACGTCATGAGGAGGACGGCGCCCGCAAAGTGCACGAGCGCCTCCTTCTGGGGAGCGATTCGCCGCCCGCGACGCAGGATCTCAATCAGGACAAACATGATGCGCCCGCCGTCGAGGAAGGGCAGGGGCAAGATGTTGATCACGGCGAGGTTGATGCTCAACAGCGCGGTGAAGTCGACTAACGACTCCCATCCCGCCTGCTTCACGACCTCGCCGGTCGCCTGGACGATGCCGACGGGGCCCGCGACCTGCGGACTGGCAGCGCCCTTGACCCAGGAGATCACCTCGTTGCGAGCGACCTTCAGGGAGTCGAACGTCTGACGCCAGCCCAGTCGAACCGCCTTCCAGGGGTTGTAAGACTGGGTTTCGGTGAAGGGATACTGCGAGGCGATAACGATGCCCGTCGGTCCCTGGTCGCTGGGCGGCGACCACCGCGCCTTCGCGTTGAGGTCGAGGAACTCGGTGCCGCGCTTGACTTCGAAATGAATCGTCTCGCCGAGGTAGAGGCGGATGTCGTAGCTGACGTCCGAGACGTTCTGGACGTCGCGGTTGTTTATCTTGTAGATCACGTCGCCGGTCTGGAGGCCGGCCGCTTCCGCGGGGCTGTTCGGCAGTACCTGATCGATTAGGGCGCGACCGACAGGCACCTCCTTCGGGATCATGTAGCTGGCACTGAACAAGGCGACGGCGAGCAGCATGTTCATGAGCACGCCGGCGCAAAGGACGAGCAGCCGCAGGGGGCGCGGTCGCGAGGCCAGGCCGCCCGGCGCCTCCGGGTCCTCTTCGCCGAAGAGCCTCACGAACCCACCTAGAGGAAGGGCATTTATCGAGTACTCTGTCTCCCCGAACTTGACGGCGGCGACGCGGGGCGGGAAGCCGACGCCGAACTCGAGCACGCGCACGCCCGACAGCTTGGCGACGATGAAGTGCCCGAACTCGTGGGCGACGACGAGGAATACGATTATCCCAAGAAAAGGCAATACGGAGTGAAGAAGAACGCTCACGCCTTGGCTCCAATCACGTCTTCGACTTGTCGACGCGCCCAGGCATCCGCAGCCAGGATGTCGTCCAGGCCGGGATCGGCGACGCCGTCGTGGGCTTCCAGCGCCCGCTGGATGACCTTCGGTATCTCCATGAAGCCGATGCGCCCGGCGAGGAAATGCCCGACGGCGACCTCATCGGCGGCGGCGAGCACCGCGGGATAGGTGCCGCCGCGGTGGCCCGCCTCCAGCGCCAGCCCCAGACAGGGGTAGCGCCTGAGGTCGAGCGCCTCGAAGTGGAGCGCCCCCACCTGCTTCAGGTCCAGTCGGGTGCCGGAGGGCACCGCCGGACGGTCCGGGTGGCAGAGGGCGACCTGAATGGGGAGGCGCATGTCGGGAAGGCCGAGTTGGGCCTTCAGCGAGCCGTCGGCGAACTCAACCAGCGAATGGACGATGCTCTCTCGATGCAAAACGATCTCGATCCTGTCCAGCGGCACGTCGAACAGCCAGCGCGCCTCGATGGCCTCCAGCCCCTTGTTCAGCAAGGTCGCCGAATCGACGGTTACCTTCCGGCCCATCTGCCAGGTCGGGTGACTAAGAGCCTGTTCCGGCGTGACCAGCCGGAGCTCGTCGAGGCTCTTGTCGCGGAGGGCGCCGCCGGAGGCCGTCAGGATGAGACGGCTGATGCCGGCGCTCTTCTCGCCGCGCAGACACTGCCAGATGGCGCTGTGCTCGCTATCGACGGGCCGTATCTCGCTGCGGCCGCGCCGGGCGGCCTCGGTGACGACGCTGCCCGCCATCACGAGCGCCTCTTTGTTCGCGAGGGCGACGGTCTTGCCGGCCGCCAGCGCCGAGAGCGTCGGCGAGAGGCCCGCTTTCCCGACCGTGGCTACGACTACGATATCGACGTCGGGGTGAGCGGCCATCTCCTCCATGGAGATGCGGACGGTGCCCTCAAGACCTATAACGCCTGCTTGCCGTGATTCGTTTCCGTCATAGAAAACAAAGCGCGGCGAAAACTCGCGCGCTTGCTCTTCGAGGAGCGTAACGTTGTGGCCGGCAGCGAGCCCGATAACGCGAAAACGGCCGCTGAGGCCCCGCACCACGTCGAGCGTCTGGCAGCCGATGGAGCCCGTGGAGCCGAGTACGGCAAGGCCTACTACAGAAGTACCCACCTTACGTAGTAGTATACCACGACGGTTGCGAGGATCACGCTGTCGAGGCGGTCCATGAAACCGCCGTGGCCGGGGATGAGCCCGCTGGCGTCCTTGACCTGCATGCTCCGTTTCAGCTTCGATTCCGCGAGGTCGCCGACCTGCGCGGCAAGCGGCAGGAGGACCGCGAGCGGGATGATGGCGGCGGCGCTCTCGCGCAGGCCGAGGAGGTAGTTGAGGAGGATGACGGCCGCCGCGCCGGCGACGAGACCGCCGACGCCGCCCTCGACCGTCTTCCCGGGGCTCACGGATGGCGCCAGTTTGGTGCGGCCGACGGCGCGCCCGACGAAGTAGGCCGCGGTGTCGGTGGCGAAGGTGGAGAGGACGGCCAGGTAGACCCAGTCCCGCCCGTCCGCGATGTCGCGCAGGAGGACCAGATGGCTCCCCAGCCAGCCGAGATAGAAGGCGCCGCCGACCGCCCACAGCCAATCCGGCAACGCTTCCGCCGTCGAGGTGCCGAAGGTAACCCAGAGCAGCGGCACCAGCACGAGGCCGCTGGCGACCCAGAGCATCCACTCGCCGTGGCCGTGCGCGGCCAGCGCGAGGCCGCCGGCGAAGGCCGCGCTGAGAAGGGACGCCGGCCGCAGCCCGACGCCGCGAGCGGCCTGGAACTCCAGCGTCGCGACGAGCAGGATGGCCGCGACGACGCCCGCAAACCAGCGGTCGCCGGCGTAGATCAGCAGGACGACGATGGGGATGCCGACGACGGCGCTGGCGACTCTTAGCTTCAGCATTCCCTGCTACTCCCCGGCGGTCCCGGCGGTGGAGCCGCCGTCCGCATTTCAGACGGGCTCGATGCCTCCGAAGCGCCGCTCCCGCCGGCTGTAGGTTTGCAGCGCGTCTTCCATGTGCTCGGGGCCGAAATCGGGCCAGTATGTCGGCGTCGCATAATACTCTGCATAGGCCGCCTGCCAGATGAGGAAGTTGGAGAGCCTCATCTCGCCGGCGGTGCGGATGACCAGATCGGGGTCGGGGAGGCCGGCGGTGTAGAGATAGGACGCGAATACGCCTTCGTCGATCTGCTCCGGCGCCAGGCCCGCCGCGACTATACGCCGCACCGCCTCGATTATCTCCGCCCGCCCACCGTAGTCGAAGGCGAGGGCGACGGTCATCTCCCGATTGTCCTTTGTCAGCTCGATGGCGTCCACCACCTGCTTTCGCAGGCCCGACGATAGGTTGTCGAGGCGGCCCAGGTGCACGAGCCTGACGCCTCTCTCGTGCAACTCCGTGATCTCCCGCTTGATGACGCGGCCCACAAGTTGCATGAGGGCCCGGACCTCGGGACGGGGGCGCGACCAGTTCTCGGTGGAGAAGGCGAAGAGGGTGAGATAGGGGACGCCGCGCTCCCGGAGGTATCTGATTATGCGGCGGATGTTCTCGGTGCCCGCGCGGTGCCCCGCCTGGCGCGATAGGCCGCGCTCCTTGGCCCAGCGGCCGTTGCCATCCATTATGATCGCGACGTGCGCGGGGAGGCGTTCTATCTCCGGACCGATAGGCCGTCGCTTTGTCTGCGCCATGAGAACAGCCATCGCCCGGCTCAGGGGCCGGCTAACCGCCGGCGCGACGGCCTACACCTCCAGCAGTTCCGCTTCTTTCTCTCTCCCCAGCTTGTCAATCTCTTCGACGAAGCGGTCAGTGAGCTTCTGTAGCTTGTCCAGCGCCCGGTGCTCGTCGTCGTCGGATATCTCCTTGCCCTTGTCCAGGGCGCGGAGCTCCTCATGGGAATGGCGTCGCACGTTGCGGACGGCCACATGCCCTTCCTCGACCTTTCCGTGGACCAGCTTTGCCAGGTCCTTGCGCCGCTCCTCGGTGAGTTGCGGGATGACGAGGCGGATGGTGTGGCCATCGTTCGCCGGGTTGAGGCCCAGATCCGACTTCTGGATGGCCTTTTCGATCGCCCCCATCGCCTGCCTGTCCCAGGGCTGGATCGTGATCAGCCGCGCTTCGGGGACGCTGATGGTGGCCAACTGGCTGAGGGGGAGAGTCGTGTCGTAGAGGTCGACCTTTAGCTGCTCCACGAGGCCCGGTCGAGCGCGACCGGTGCGGATGGCGTCCAGCTCCCGTTGGAGCACGGCGACGGCGGTCATCATCCTCTTCTCAGCGGTGGAAAGGGTCTCATCGATCATGTCGGCGTTCCTCTCGATGTAGCATTGCCCATTCAGGAAGAAGGCTTCGGCCCGGCAAGGACTGTCTCAGTATCGGCGACGAGCGTGCCGATCCGCTCCCCCCGGACGGCGCGGACGATGCCGTCAGGGGCCATCAGGTCGAAGACGACTATCGGCAGACCGCAGTCGCGGCAGAGGGCGAGGGCGGCGGCATCGACGACGCCCAGGCGGCGGTCCAGCGCCTCGTTGTAGTTGAGCGTCTGGAAGCGCCGGGCGCCCGGCTCCTTGCGGGGGTTCGCCTCGTACACTCCGTCCACTTTGTTCTTGGCCATCAGCAGGACGTCGGCGCCGATCTCGACGGCGCGGAGGGCGGCGGCGGTATCGGTCGTGAAGTAGGGGCTGCCGGTGCCGCCGGCGAAGATGACGACGCGGCCCGCTTCCAGGTGGGCAACGGCGCGGCGGCAGACGAAGGGCTCCGCGACTTCGACGACGTTGAGCGCCGACTGAATGCGCACGTCGAGGCCTGTCTTTTCGAGGGCGTCCTGGAGGGCGAGCGAGTTGATGATGGTAGCAAGCATGCCGGCGTAGTCCGCGGACACACGGTCCATGGTCTGCCCGTCGCCGCTGACGGCGCTGCCCCGGAGCATGTTGCCGGCGCCGATGACGATGCCGATCTCGGGGCTTGCCTCGTGGGCTGTCCTGATCTGAGCGGCGATTTTGGAGAGCGTCGAGGCGTTTATCCCGAAGCGGTCGTCTCCCGCCAGCGCCTCTCCGCTTATCTTGAGGAGAGTCCGTTTGCCACGTTTGGACATGGCTGCGGCCTTAGTTGCCCAGCTCGAATCTCGCGAAACGGCGAACCCGGACGTTCTCGCCCGTCTTGGCAATGACGTCGTTGACGATGTCCAGGACAGTGCGGCCGGGGTCACGGATGTAGGCCTGGCGAAGGAGGCAAAGCTCCTCCGGCGTCCCTTCCGCGCCGGCAGGCAGGTCATCTTCCGACACGGAGAGGGGGCCCGTAGCCGCCACCTGCATCGCCAGGTCGCGGGCGAGGGTCTTGAAATCCGAGGTGCGGGCGACGAAGTCAGTCTCGCAGTCCACTTCCACCATGGCGCCGATGCGGCCGCCGGCGTGGATGTAGCACTCGACAAGGCCCTGCTCGGTAGAGCGATGGGATTTCTTCTCGGCGCACCGGCCTCCGTCAGCGCCTTCTTACAGTCCATGACGCCGGCGCCGGTCATCTCTCTGAGTGCCTTGACCTCTGCCGCAGAAACCTCCACTGATGCAGTCCCTTCTATTCCTTTGATCCTGACGCTATGCCTTCCGCCGGCTCAGCCTGTTCGGCCGGGCCTGCGCTCGCTTCGACTTCGCCGCCGGCCTCCGGCGCGGGCTCTTCGGGAGCCACTTCCTCGTCCGGCGAGACGCTGTAGGTCTGTCCCGCAAGCACGTCCGCCGCCTCGGGCGCGTATTCGCGCATCGTCAGCCCTTCAAGGGCGGCATCCGCCATCCGCATGGTCACGAGCCGAACGGCGCGAATGGCGTCGTCGTTGGATGGTATCGGATAGTCGATCTCGTCGGGGTTGCCGTTGGTGTCCACCATGGCGATGAGGGGGATGCCCAGACGGCGGGCCTCGGCGACGGCGATCCTTTCGGCGGTTGTGTCGATGATGAAGACGGCGCCGGGAAGCTGGGTCATCTCCTTGATGCCGCCGAAGTGGCGGTTCAGCCTCTCGATCTCCTTGTCGATCTTCATTACTTCTTTCTTCGGCAGCCGGTCGTGCTCGCCGCGCGCCTTCGCGTCCTCGAGACGGACGAGATGGTCGATCCGCGATTGGATGGTGGTGAAGTTGGTGAGCGTGCCGCCGAGCCAGCGGTTGTTGACGTAAGGCATGAGGCAGCGCTTGGCCTCCGTCTCGACCGTCTCCTGCGCCTGTCGCTTGGTGCCGGTGAAGAGAACGCTCTTGCCGCCTGCCACCGTGTCCCGCACGAAATTGCAGGCGAGGGTCAGGTGCTGGACCGTCTGCTGGAGATCGATTATGTGGATGCCGTTGCGCTCGGTGAAGATGTAGGACCGCATGCGCGGGTCCCAGCGCTGCGTTTGGTGCCCAAAGTGGACACCCGCCTCCAGAAGTGACTTCATGCTGACTGGTGCGGCCAATGCTCCTCCTGCTGACTGCGGCGTACCGCCCTAACTGCAATAACCCGTCCGCCGTGCCCCCGCGGGCGCCTGAAACGGACGAGCGCCCTTCAATATAGCATAGGTGGGGGCGGCGGGCAACGGTGGCACGTGTCACTTGCCACTTGCCCGCGCTATTCGCTAAACTGAGAGTGTGGATTGAATCTGGGAGGATTACTATTGCCCACCTACGAGTATCGCTGCACTAAGTGCGGCAACCTATACGACAAGCGCGAGGGCTTCGACGCCCCCGCCCGCCAGCGCTGCTCCCTCTGCGGCGCTGAGGCGCGTCGCGTTATCCACGCACCCCCCATCCTGTTCAAGGCGAGCGGGTTCTACGTGACGGACAACCGCAAGAGCGGCCTCGTCGGGGCAGGCAGCAGCAGCGGCGGCAGCGACGTCGAGTCCGTCACCGGCGGCAACGGCGGGGAGGAATCGAAGGCGAAGGCGAAGCCGGAGAAGCCGGTCACTGCCGAAAGCAAGCCCTCCGAAGCCCCAGCCAAGGGCTAGAGACGCACCATTGAAAGCAATCGTTCAGCGTGTGAGCCGGGCCTCCGTCAGCGCCGGCGGCGAGGCTGTGGGCAGCATCGGCGGCGGCCTGGCAGTGCTCCTGGGGGTCGCGCAAGGCGACACCGCGCAAGAGGCGCAGCGGCTAGCGCAGAAGACGGCGGAGATGCGGATCTTCGGGGACGACGAGGGCAGGCTGAACCTCTCCTTGCTCGATGTCGCCGGCGAAGCGCTGGTCGTAAGTCAGTTCACGCTGCTGGCCGACACCCGGAAGGGGCGCCGTCCCAGCTTCACGGACGCGGCGCTGCCGGAGGTGGCGGAGCCGCTGGTGCGGGAGTTCGCGGAGGCGCTGCGCCGGCTGGGCGTGCCGGTGGCGAGCGGTCGATTCGGCGCGCACATGCAGCTCGAGATCGTAAACGACGGCCCGCTCACCATCATCCTCGACACGGCGGATTTCCAGCGCCCGCGAAGAGGCTAGACGCGCCTCTTTTCTCGGACGTATACTTATGATGAATCGACCTTACCGGGCCCTTAGCTGAGCTGCCGAACATGTGGCATTCCCGCCTCTTCCGCGCTCTCGTTCCCTCTGTGCTCATTCCGGCTGCCCTGGCGCTTCTCGCGCTCGCCCTGCCGTGGATGGGCGGCCCTGACTCCGTCGGCAGTCTCGCGGATACGACGGCCGCCGTCGGAGCAGCGGATGCCCTGGCTACGCCGACCGCGCTGCCCTTGCCGGAGCCTGTCCTCAGTGTGAGGGAAGACCAGGGGCAGGTGTTCAACTGGTGGGTCGCCGAGGCGACCGCGACAGCGCCAACGCCGACGCCGGAGCCGACGTTGGTCCCGCCGTGGGAGGTCGCAGCGGAGGAGCTACCCTATGTGGTGGTGCCGCCGGGCGTCGCCTATGGCCCGGACGAGCGCTGGATTGCGGTCAACGTTTCCACGCAGCGGGCGTACGCCTTCATCGGCGGCCAGGCCGTTCACGTCGCTCTGGTCACGACGGGCATGCCCGGCTTCGAGACAAAGATCGGCGAGTACCGCATCAACTACCGCAAACAGAACGAGACCATGGACTCGCAGACCATCGGCATCCCGCGGGACGCCCCGCTGGGCTATTACCTCACCGATGTCCTGTGGACCCAGTACTTCTACCCTACCGTCGCGCTGCATGACAACTACTGGCAGCCGACGAGCGTCTTCGGCCACGTGGCGACCAGCCACGGCTGCGTGGGCATGCTCGAAAGCGACGCCAAGTGGTTCTGGGACTTCGCCACCTTCGGCACACGGGTGGTGGTGTACGGCTGATAGCGCAGCCGGGACGCTTTCGGCCGAGGGCTAGACCTCGAGCTCAAGGCTGATGTCGAGGGCGGGCGCGGAGTGGGTGATAGCGCCCACCGAGATGAAGTCGACGCCCGTCTCCGCGACGGCGCGAACGTTCGCCAGAGTTATTCCTCCCGACGCCTCGGCCAGCGCCCGGCCGCGTGCCAGCGCCACCGCCTGACGCATCTCTTCCAGGCTCATGTTGTCGAGGAGGAGGACGTCGACGCCGGCGGCCAGCGCCTCCTGCGCCTCAGCGAGCGAGGTTACCTCCACTTCGACGCGCATCTCCGGGGCTTCCTCCCGCAGCTCGGCGACGGCGCTCGTCATGTCGCCGCCCGCCGCCTTGATGGCGCGCCAGTGGTTGTCCTTCACCAGAATGCCATCGGCGAGACTCCCGCGGTGGTTATGGCCACCTCCCATGCACACGGCATACTTCTCCAGCGGACGCAGTCCAGGCGCCGTCTTGCGGGTATCGAGGATGCGCACGGGCAGGCCGGAGACGGCGTCGACGAACCGAGCGGTCGCGGTGGCGATGCCGGAGAGGCGCTGGAGGAAGTTGAGCGCGACGCGCTCCGCTCGCAGGATGGTACTGACGATATCGGAGACCTCCGCCAAGACGTCGCCCGGCGCCACGCGCGCACCGTCGGCGACCAGCGGCCGGAAGACGTCGAACGCGGGGTCGCCGGCCCTGAAGACGGCGGCGGCGACGGGCAGACCGGCGACGACGCCCGCCTGCTTGGTAATGATGACGGCCTTCCCCTCTAGATCCGGGGCAACGAGGACGCCGGTGGTGACGTCGTCCGCGGCCGCATCCTCTGTCAGGGCGGCCTCGACGATCCGCCTGACGTACTCATCGCTAAGGGCGGCCCGCTCTTCCATCACGCCTTTCGAAATATGAGGTGACGGCGCCACGCCTCGCTCGCCTCCGGGAAGTCGGTCCGATAGTGGGCGCCTCTGCTTTCCTCCCGCATCAGCGCGGCCTCGGTGACGAGCCGCCCGGCGAGGAGCAGGTTCGCCAGCTCGTGCGACGGCCGGTCGGAGGGCTGCACAACGTCCCGGTCCCAGGCGGCGAGCGTCTCTCGCGCCCGCGTCAGCGACTCGCCGCTGCGAATGATGCCGACATCATCCCACATCAGGGTCTGCAGACGCGAGCGGTCGACAGGCGGCGCGGGCCGGCGAGCCACGGCGGCAGGATCGGGAAGCGGAAGCGCGTCCAGCGAAGGAGGCGACGGCGCTTGCTCGCCGCTGACGGTGCGGTCGACCACCCTCTTGGCGAAGACGACGGTCTCCAGCAGCGAGTTGCTGGCGAGCCGATTGGCGCCATGGACGCCGGTGCAGGCGACCTCGCCGCAGGCATAAAGGCCGCTCAGGTTCGTCTCGCCCCAGGTGTTGGTGCGAACGCCGCCCATCATGTAGTGGGCAGCCGGCGAGACGGGAATCGGCTGCTTCGTTATGTCGAGTCCGTGCTCGAGGCAGAAGCGGTAGATCTGCGGGAAGCGGACGCTGACCTTCTCCGGCGGCAGGTGGGTCACGTCCAGGTCGACGTGGTCGCTGCCGCTGCGCGCCATCTGCTCGACGATCGCCCGCGCCACCACGTCGCGGGGCGCCAGGTCGCGCTGCGGGTGGTAGCCGGCCATGAAGGCGCGCCCGTCGCTGTTGCGCAGGATGCCGCCCTCGCCACGGACGGCCTCGGAGATGAGGAACGGGGGCACGCCGGGCAGGCGCAGGGCCGTCGGGTGGAACTGGATGAACTCCATGTCGGCGATCTCGGCGCCGGCGCGGTAGGCGATGGCCACGCCGTCGGCGGTCGCGACGTCGGGGTTCGTGGTCACCTTGTAGAGATGGCCGCAGCCGCCGGTCGCTAGGACGA
>JBEKDP010000028.1:0-12054 GCA_050014295.1 Dehalococcoidia bacterium
CAATCGACCGCACGACGCTTGTCGACGTTCTCTACGACGGCGCCTACACTCCAGCGACCTACTGGACGGCGGAAGGCATACCCGGCTACCAGGGCAACGCCCCATTTGAAGGCCTCATAGGCTATGACCCGGAGGCCGCGCAGAAGGCTCTCGCCGACGCCGGCTACCCCAACGGTCAGGGGTTCCCCACGCTCAAGATGACGGTGCTGGACCGGCCCGACAAGAAGGCCGAAGCTGAGTTCTTGCAGAATGCCTGGAAGACCGTGCTCGGCATAGACGTCAGCGTCGACGCCGTGGACAGCCAGACCCTCGGCCAGCTGTTCGGCACCAAGAGCTTCGAGCTGCTGCCAGGAGGCTTTCAGAACGACTACCCTGACGCTGAAAACTCGCTGATCGGCAAGTTCAACAGCGACGGCGAGAACAACCTCTGGGACTGCAACGACGCCAGCATCGACACCAAGCTGAAAGCGGCGGCAACAGAGGCAGACAACCATACGCGCATCACGCTGCTCCAGGACGCGGAGACGCTGGTCATTGATAAGCTCTGTGGAGTAATCCCGCTCTACCAGCCGGACTTTCTGTACCTGGTAAGCCCGGAGATCGGCGGCGTCGAGGCCAGCGGCGCGCTCGATACGGCAATGCCCGGCAACTGGTGTCCGGAGTGCTGGTTCGTCAAAGCCCAGCCGTGACCCGCAGCGTTAGCGAGATATGAAAGAGGCAGTGGGGCCCGTTGCTGCGGGCCCTCTGCCGTCCCCAAGATGACCGGCTACATCGTGAGGCGCGTCCTTTGGCTGATCCCCGTGCTTTGGGCGGTGGCAACCGTCACGTTTGTCCTGATGCACGCGGTGCCTGGCGGGCCTTTCACGGGGGAGAAGCCGCTCCCGGCCCCGGTCGTTGCGGCGCTCAACCGGCGATACGGCCTCGACGAGCCGCTCTGGAAGCAGTACCTGCTCTACCTCTGGCATCTCCTCCACTTCGACTTGGGGCTCTCGTTTCGTGGCGACCGGGACGTTTCGGAGCTCATTCGCAGCGGCTTCTTCGTCACCGCTCAGCTTGGCGTCTTGAGCTTCATTGTGGCCGCCGTCGCAGGCCTGGCGTTGGGAGTGCTCTCGGCTCTGAAGCGAAACAGCGTCCTGGACTACGCGGGCGTCTTCCTGGCGACAGTGGGGGCGAGCGTTCCCAGCTTCGTGCTGGCGGCGTTCCTCAGCATCGTCTTCGCCGTGAAGCTGGGGTGGTTCCAACTCCTCGGCTGGGGCGGGCCGACGCAGTTGGGAGACGTCCTCGATCCCAGTGCCTGGGATGTCAGGAAACTCGTGCTACCAGTCGTTGCTCTGAGCGCGCTACCGGCGGCCTACATTGCGCGTATAACGCGCGCCAGCCTCCTCGACGTGCTGAACCAGGACTACATCCGCGCCGCGAGGGCGAAGGGGCTTGCTGAAAGCGTCATCGTCTACCGCCACGCGGTAAAGAACGCTCTGATCCCCATCCTGACGATAATGGGGCCGATGGCGGCGGCGCTGATCACCGGGTCGTTCATCATTGAGTCGATGTTCTCGATTCCCGGAATCGGTCGCGCGTTCGTCAATGCCATCGGAGCGCGCGACTACGCGGTGATCATGGGGACAACTCTGTTCTATACGGGGGTCTTCGTCTTCGCAAACCTGGCCGTTGACGTCCTTTACGCCGTCGTCGACCCGCGGATTCGCTACAGGTAGGCAGTATGCAGAATATCGAAATGCGGGCTGGAACAGCCGAGCCGGTGCCGCCCGGTCGGGATCGGGGGCTCTGGACGGATGCGCTGCACCGCCTCGCCCGCAACAAGCTAGCCATGGCGGCGCTCGTGGTACTGCTGACGGTAGCAGCCTTATCCGCAGCGGCTCAGTTCAGCGACAAGGTGCGTCGCTATGATCCGTACCACGACCAGGATTACCAGCACTTGCAGGAAGGGCCGTCGAGCCAGCACTTCTTCGGCACGGACAATCTCGGGCGGGACAACTGGAGTCGCGTGCTCACCGGCGTGGGGATCTCGCTGCAGATCGGTGTGGGCACCCAGTTCCTGGTGCTGCTGTTCGGCCTCGCCGTTGGCGTCGCTGCCGTTCTCGGCGGTCGCACGAGCGACAATCTGCTGATGCGGCTGACGGACATCACCTACGCCTTTCCCGCGCTGCTCTTCATCATACTCATGCGGTCGGTGCTGACGGAGCGCGACTGGCCCGTGTTGGGCAACCCGCGTCTTCAGGTCATGCTGGCGATCTCGCTGGTCAACTGGACGACGATTGCGCGTCTCGTGCGCGGGCAGATGCTCTCGCTAGCGGAGCGAGATTACGTCCTGGCAGCGCGGGCTCTAGGAGCCAGCGACCGACGAATAGTGCTGCGACACATGCTTCCGAACACGCTAGGGCCCGTCATCGTGGCGTTCACATTTGGAATACCGGCAGCGATCTTCGCGGAGGCGGCGCTGGGATTCATCGGCTTCGGCCTGCCGCTGACTACAGCCAGCCTGGGTCGTCTCGTCTCCGACGGCTACGCGTTCGTTCAGGTCAACGCCTGGGTGGTGGCGTTTCCGTCGGCTGCTATCGCTCTCCTGATGCTCTGCTTCACATTCCTGGGGGACGGCTTGCGCGACGCGCTGGACCCCCAGCAGCGGTAGCCGGGGAGAGACGCGCTCCTCTGACCTTCTAGACGGTGATCAAGCACCGCGCCGGCGCCTGCCCGCACCCTTCCTCACCCGACGACCACGAGCCGGACGTGATAAGATAGGCGTGGATGCGCCGGGTCGATTTCGGGAGAGGCATCGCAGTATGAAGATTCACGACGTCAGCCTGGCCCTCACACCGGAGATCCCGGCCTACCCCGGCGAGCCCGGCGCGACTATCTCCCCCATCCAGCGGATCGCGGACGGCGACAGCGCCAACGTCTCCCAGCTTTGCCTGGGGACCCACACCGGCACGCACATCGACGCGCCGAGCCACTTCTACGAGGGCGCCGCAACGGTGGCCGACCTTCCGCTCGACGCGCTCGTCGGGCCTGCGGTCGTCGTCAGTCCCGGCGATGAGGAAAGCATAACGGCCGACGTGCTGTCGCGCCTGGCGATCCCGGAGGGGACAACGAGAATATTGTTCAAGACGCGGAACTCCGCCCTGCTCCATCAGCCCGAGTTCTCGCAGAGCTTCGTGGCGGTCGACCCGTCGGGTGCACAGTGGCTGGTCGACCGGGGTGTCCGGCTGGTCGGCGTGGACTACCTGTCGGTCGAGAAGTTCCACGCGCGCCCGCACGACACGCACCTCATTTTGCTCAAGGCGGGTGTCGTGATTGTGGAGGGGCTCGATCTGGGAGAGGTGACGCCCGGCCGCTACGACTTGATATGCTTGCCGCTGCGAGTGCCGGCGGACGGCTGCCCCGTCCGCGCGCTCCTTATCGAGTGAGCGCCCACAGGTGTGACAAGACGAAGTCGACCGTTGAAAAGGGGCGGAGGCAGCGATGGCGATTCGCATTCGTCGAGCCTATGACCCGCCCGCACCGGAAGACGGCCGCCGCGTGCTCGTGGACCGCCTGTGGCCCCGCGGCATCAGGAAGGATGACCTGTGCGTGGAGGCGTGGCTGAGGGAGCTTGCCCCGTCGACGGAGCTCCGGCATTGGTTCGCGCACGACCCGAGCCGCTGGCGGGAGTTCCGAGAGCGCTACCAGACAGAACTGGCGGGCCCGCGCCAGCAGGAGCTAATTGATGAGCTGGCGGAGCAGGCCTCGAGCGGCACCGTCACGTTTGTCTACAGCTCGCGCGAGGAGCGGTACAACAACGCTGTCGCCCTACGGGAGTTGGTAGAGGCGCGCATGAAGCGGCGTTCAGGCGCCTGACCAGGCAGCCCACCAGCAAGATAAGGCTGCTCCTAGGGCTTCTGTTCGGCGACCTGCGCGCTCATCTGCCGCCAGGCGTCGCGCGCTTCCTCGACCGAGCCTTCGTCCTCGATGGTCGAGACGTCGCCGGGGTCTCTGCCCAGGACAACCGCCTTCAGGACGCGGCGCATAATCTTGCCGCTGCGCGTCTTCGGCAGCATCTGGACGAAGTTGAGATCGCCGACGACAACGAGAGCACCCAGTTCCTTCCTCACGGTCTGCAACAGCTCCTGCCGTAGCTGCGCCGACGGCTCGTAGCCCTGCTTCAGCACGACAAATGCCGCTATCACCTCGCCGCGCAGCTCGTCGGGCCGGCCGGTGACGCCGACCTCGGCGACGGCGCTGTGATAGAGGAAAGCGGTCTCGACCTCGATGGTGCCGATTCGGTGGGAGGCGATCTTGATGACCTCGTCGGCGCGGCCGCTGAACCATACGTAGCCGTCCTCGTCGATGGAGGCGGCGTCGCCGGTGGAGTAGACGCTGGCGTTGGCGATCCGCTCCCAGTAGTCGGCGCCGTAGCGCTCCGGCTCGCCCCAAAGCGTTGACGTAAGCCCCGGGAACGGCCGCTTGATGACGAACATGCCCTTCTCATCGGGCGCGCAGGGCTGCCCGTCCGGCGTCATGATGGCGGCCTCGATGCCGGGCAGCGGGATGCCGCCGGAGCCGGGCTTTATCGGCAGAAGGCCGAGGCCGTAGGGATTGCCGATGATGGGGCCGCCGGTCTCCGTGGCCCACATGTGGTCGATGACCGGGACCTCATCCGCGAAGACCTCCTTCTGCAGCCACTCCCAGGCGGGCGCGTTCAGCACCTCGCCGGCGCAGAAGACCCGCTCCAGAGCCGTCATGTCGAAGCTGCGGGCGCAATCGGCGCCGTAGCGCATGAGCAAGCGCACGAGCGTCGGCGAGGTGAAGATTCCGCTCACCCGGTTCTCCTGGATGATGCGGTAGAAGGTCTCCGGCCCCGGATAGTCGGGCGCGCCTTCGTAAGCGATGCTGGTGCAGCCGTAGAGAAGCGGCGCGTGGACTATGTAGGCGTGACCGACGATCCAGCCGATGTCCGACGTGGACCACCAGATATCGTTCCGCTTCAGGCCGAAGAGCCAGTTCGCCATGGCCCAGGTGTGGACTTGATAGCCGCCGTGGGTGTGCACCGCCAGCTTCGGCTTTGCCGTCGTGCCGGAAGTGGGCAGGATGTAGGCAGGCTCGTTTGACTCCATGACCTCGTAGCCGCCGTCCTGCCCCTCGCCGAGCGCCAGAAACTCGTCCCACCAGATGTCGCGGCCCGGCTGCATGGGCGTCTCGGCGTTGACGCGACGCAGCACGACCACCCGCTCGACGACCTGGTCTGCGCCCGCGGCCAAGCAGGCGTCGACCATCTCCTTGAGGGAGACGTCTTTGCCCTTTCGATAGGTGATGTCGGAGGCGAAGATGGCGCGCGCCCCGGTGCGGACGACGCGGTCGGCGAACGCGCTGGCGCCGAAGCCGGCGAAGATGGCCACGTGGATGGCACCGATGCGCACGGCGGCCAGCATGATAGTGATCGCTTCCGGGCAGGTCGGCATGTAGATGGCGATGCGATCGCCTTTCTTGATGCCCATGCCGCGAAGGGCGGCGGCGGCTCGTGTCACTTCGTTCAGAAGCTGGGCGTAGGTGTAGACGCGTCTTCCGCCCCGCTCGTCCTCGGCGATGAGGGCGGCCTGCCCGCCGCGCCCGCGCTCGACGTGGTAATCGAGGCAGTTGTAGCAGAGGTTGGTCCGGCCGCCGATGAACCAGCGGAAGGTGGGCGGGGTCCATTCGAAGACGGTGTCCCACTTGCGGAACCAGGGTAGGTCATCCGCCGCCCGAGCCCAGAACCGCTCCGGGTCGTCGATTGCCTGGCGAATGAACCGTCGAACCTGCGGGTTTATCACTTCCATGGTCGGTGCCTCCAGAGGGACTATCGGGGAAGCCAGTTACGAGAATGCTACCCGCGACTCCATCAGTGGTCAACGCCAGGCAAGCGTTGGTGGTGGGTCAGTGGCCTATCGCGTTTGATTGACCAGTTGAATTCAAGCGAATTATTTTTTCGGGTGTTTTCCGAATCTGGTGTTTGGGGCTAAGTGTGCTTACGTATGATTGATGTCGCGGGCGGGCCTGGTCGGGTCGGCGGAATCGGGTCGGCGTCATGGGGTCATGATAGCAGGTCGGAGGGCAAACTCTAAGAGGGATGTGGCAGCTCTCCGCCGCTTGCGAGTCGTCGACGCGGCGATCGGCGGTTGGCTGCCGCCGCAGTGGGTGACATTCACGCTTCTCTTCCCACCCGACCCGCCCAGCTATGTGGATTCTGGGGGACACCCCCAGGCCCCCGGGCAGAGAGGGGTTCTCCCTCTCTGCACTCTCCCAAAGAGCGCATGCGCCGTCTGGCGACGCGGGGATAGTGGGCGCATGAGGGAATTGAGGCATTGAGCGCGCGCACATGTAAGAGGATGTGGCACGTTGTAGTTAGGCGCCATTTGTGACCCTTCATCCTGATGATGGGGAATCGGGTTGACAATGTGGTCCGCAGCGCTATAATTGCTGAACTGGTTGCTCGTCTTTGAAATCCCCGCATAACCCTTGGATGCCCTAGACACCCCGAATGGAGTGTGAGAAATGGCAGGCTTGATACTCGTCGTGTTGCTGCTCGCCCTCTATTTCGCGCCTACGTTCGTTGCCTTCGGGAGGAGTCATCCGCACGCGGCGTCTATTCTCATTCTCAACCTGTTTCTCGGTTGGACGTTCGTTGGCTGGGTCGTGGCGCTGGCAATGTCCGTAAGCGGCTTCCAGCAGCGACGAACCTAGCCTGGCCTCATACAATTAATGTTGGGATGCAATCTGAACGTTCGCGGACCTCAGGACGATGATCGCCGGAAAGGGGTGACGGCGTGAAGAAACCTTGGTGGCAACATGAAGCGACTATCGCATGGGCGATGATATTGTTTTTCCCGCTGGGGATATTGATGATGTGGCTTTACGCACCGTGGCGAAATAGATTCAAGTGGATGTGGACAGGAATTGCTGCGTTCTTGGCGTTGATAGTCGTCGCCGGTGCTGCTAGTGGCGGGGGTGGCAACAAAAGCGATGAAGCACGCGCCGTGCAAGGAGCTACAGTCCCGGCGGGGCCGACCAGTAGTCCCGAGCCAGCAAAGCTGACCAACACTCCCGAGCCAGCAGAGCCGACGAGCACTCCCAAGCCAGCAAAGCCGACCAGCACTCCCAAGCCAGCAAAGCCGACCAACAAGGTGGCAGGTGTGGCTGGGGCGGTTGCCGAGGCGGAGGACGTGAGGGTGACATTGAATCAAGTCGTGGACCCGTGGGTGTCTGACAATCAGTTTGAGCAGCCGGACGCTGGCAAGCGGTTTGTAGCGTTTGATGTCACCATCGAGAACGTTGGCGGCAGTGGAACCCATTACGCCAGCCCCATCAACTTCAAACTAACTGACTCGGAGTCCTTCGCGTATGAGATAACCTTCTTCGGGCCCGATCCGGCGCTGCGTACCACGGGCTTAGGAAGCGGAGAGAAGACTAGAGGCTGGGTGCCGTTTGAGGTGAACCAAAATGCATCCTTGGCTGTTCTCAAGTATGATCCGAACATGTTCACCACAGATGATATTGAGTTTCAGTTTCCATAGAGATTGATGAGGCTACCGCTAGTCTCCCCATACTAGCTTCACGCCGCCACCAAGACGACGCGATAGTAGTATCTCTGTCCCCATCGTTGAGATGGTCGGGAAGGACCTGCCCCGCACGATAGGAGCCAGGCGTGCTCCGGCTCTGACGCGCGTCGGGTTTCTGGACGCCTTCGCCGAATCCGACGGCTTGCCGTCTACGGCGCCTGGCGTTCCTGGAGCGAACGATAGTAGCCGGTGTACTTGTAGAGGGCGCGGCAGGCCCGCTCCACCGTCTTGAAGACCGGAACGTTCGCCGCCAGGAAGGCCCGCGTGGTGCGCAGCCGGTCGGTCTCGGCTTCCCGGTTCTCGGCAGGGGCGCGTATCGCCACAGCGAAGGGCTGGCGGTGGGAAGAGCCTCGGGCAAACTTCAAGAGGGGCCTGAGCATATCCGTGGCTCCGCCACGCCACGGGACTCCTCTCTGGAACACGTAGACCACCATTAGCAGCAGGTCGATCTGCGGGTCTTTGGCCACGACTTCAAGGACGTGGATCAGGTCGTCCGGCCCCCGAAGCTGCATGCCGATGTCCAGCGGATTCTGAACGCTGGTGCCGGCCACGCCGATGAAGGTCCGCAGCTCCCTCTGGGTCTCCTCAGTGATGGTAGGAACGCTCAACCCGGCGCGGGCGCAGATGTCGGTGGCAGCGACGCTGGTGCCGCCGGCCCCACCGACGAGGGCGACGCCCCGGCCTGTACAGGGCGGCAGCCGGACCAGCGCCTGCAGGACGTCCACCATCTCCTCCATGGAATCAACGCGGATGGCGCCCGACTGAGCGTAAAAGGCGTCCCAAATCGCGCCTTCGCCCGCGAGCGACCCCGTGTGGGAGGCCGCGGCCTTTGCACCAGCGGCGGTCAGCCCTCCCTTGAGGATGACGACGGGCTTTGTCAGGGATATGCGCTGCACCATCCGCAGGAGCTTCCGCCCATCGCGCACCCCCTCCAGGTACATGGCGATGATCTTCGTATCAGGGTCTCTTTCCAGATACTCGAGGAAGTCCGTGCAGTCGAGGACGTAGCCGTTGCCATAGGAGATGACCTTGCTCATGCGCAGGCCGTGGTCAGGGACGAGACGCACGAACTCGCTTCCCAGGGCGCCGCTCTGCGTGAGGAAAGCGATGGGCCCGACCTCGGCGGGCAGCTTACCCCAGGGCGATATACGACCGCGCGGCGAGTAGATCCCCATGCAGTTCGGCCCGACGATGTTAAGTCTGCCGCGAGCCGCCACCTCGCGAAGGCGCTCGGCAAGCTGCGCCCCCTCCTCTTCCCCGGTCTCCGCGAATCCGGCAGTGAACATGTGGATGTTCCGGGCGCCCTTGGCGATGCAGTCTTCCAGCGCCTGCTCGGCCCTGCCGGCGCCCACCGCCATGATCACCAGGTCGGGGACCTCAGGCACGGCGGCCAGCGACGGGTAGCACTTGTAGCCCATTATCTCGTCGGCGTTGGGATTGACGGGATAGATCCGCCCAGGGTATTCCATCTCCTGCATCCCCCAGATGAAGCCGTTGGCGCGGCCGCGGTCCCTCGTTGAGGCGCCCAAGACGGCGACCGAGCGCGGGGTAAAGGCGATCTCAAACTCCGGATCCCACGCCATCAGGGTCAGACTCCTCTTGCCAGCATCTACGTCCGTTCCTTCTTCTCGATTCCGGCGAGAAAGTCGAAGATGAGGCGGTTGAACTCCTGCGGCGCCTCCAGGGCGGCCGCGTGTCCGGTGGGCAGGAGCTCCAGGTGGCTGCCGGCAATCGCCGCATGGGTCGACCGCGCCGCCTCCAACGACATGAAGCCGTCGCGCTCGCCGGCGATCAGGAGGACAGGGCAGGAAAGCCGGCTGACATCCGGCGGTGAGGCCCGCATCATGGCCCCCCACACGCGGGCGAACGACCGCGGGTTGTTGGCAAGCTTTATGCGCTTGTAGCGCTCGAACAGGGCGGGGTCGCGCTCCTTCAGTCCCGGCGAGAAGGAGGCAGCCGTCATTTGCTCGGCCGCTGTCTCCAGATCGCCGCGCTCCAGCGCGTCGATGAGACCTCTGCGCCTCTCCTCCGCGCCGGGCGGGCGCGGCCCGACGCCGATGCCGCTGTTCGAAAGGACGAGCGCTCGCACCATCTCCGGCGCGTCCAAGGCGAGCTCCAGGGCAATTCGCCCTCCCATCGAGTAGCCAAGGACAAACGCTCGCGGGATATCCAGTGCCCGCAGGAGAGCGCGCAGGTCCGCCGCCAACAGTGCCGCGCCGACCTCCGCTTCCGGGAATTCCGTCTCGCCGAAGCCGCGCACGTCGTACGTGAGGACGCCGTAGCGCTGGGAGAAGACGGGAACCTGGCCGTACCACATCTGGAGGTTGTCGCCGGCACCATGGACGAGGACGAGGCAGTTCCCCTGTCCCGTCAGCTCGTAGTTCACCGTGATGCCGTTAGCGGTTGTTTTCGTGGCGGCGCCTCCCTCATGGCGCAGAATCGACGGTCGCGGTCGGCGGAGAAGCTGACGCTGGCACATGGAAGACGGACTGATGCCATTGTCAGTTCAGCCCGCGGATGATGTCAACCGGCGGCGATCCTGCCGCGTTGCGACAGGCGGTTGCCGTCGCTCGCGGGCGGTCGTACGCAGTGGGGTCAATCGATGAGAGCTAGAGGAACAGGCCGAGAGGCGCTTCCAGTAGACGCTTGATCTCGCCCAGGAACTCGGCGCCCTGCGCTCCGTCCGTCACGCGGTGATCGCCGGAGAGGGCAATCTTCATCACCTCGGCCACGATTATCTCGCCGTCGCGCACGATGGCGGCCGGGCGCACCTTACCAACGCCGAGGATGGCTGTCTGCGGCGGCTGGATGATCGCTATCAGCTCCTCCACGCCGAACATGCCGAGGTTGCTGATAGTAAAGGTGCCGCCCGAGTATTCCTCCGGCTTCAGGGTACCCGACTTGGCCCGCTGGCTCAGGCTGCGACCGGCCTTCGCAATATCGACGAGGCTCTTGTTGCCGCAATCGAGGATGGCGGGCGCGATCAGCCCTTCCTCAAGGGCAATGCCGATGCAGACGTTCTGCGCGTCGAGCCGACGCACCTCGCTGTCGACGATCCAGGTGTTGAACGTCGGGTGCTTCGCCAGCGCCTCGGCGACCGCCTTGACCAGCAGGTCGTTCAAGGAGACGTGCGCCCCTTCTTCCAGGGAATCGTTGAACTGAGAGCGCATTTGCTGCGCCTCCGTCATGTCGACCTGCATGATGACGTAGTAGTGGGGGGCCTCCCGCTTGCTCTGTGCCATCCGGCGGGCTATCGCCTGTCGCATCCGGCTCATCGCCACCGGCGCGCCGGTCGCGGGGGCTGCCGCGGGCTTCTCCGCCGCCGGAGGTGCCTGGCCGCCGCGAAGGAAGGCCTCGACGTCCTCCCGCACGATGCGCCCTTCAGGGCCGGTGCCCTTGATTCGGCTGAGGTCGATGCCCTTCTCTTCGGCCATCCGCCTGGCAACGGGAGAGGCGAGGACGCGTCCCGCCGGGGCGCCGACGACCCCGCTCCGCGGCGATGCGAGGCGCGTGGTGGACGCTGGTTGTTCCTTCGCCGCGACAGCCGGTGCGGCTGTCCGATAGCGCGAGACATCCTCGGCAGGGGCCGTTATGAGGGCGATCACCTGACCGACGGCGACGGTCTCGCCGGGCTGAGCGAGGATCCTACGGAAAACGCCGCCCTCGAAGGCCTCAATCTCAATGTTCGCTTTATCGGTCTCGATCTCCGCGATCGTCTCGCCGCGCGTGACCTCTTCACCCTCCTTCTTCAGCCAGCGGATCAAGGTGCCCTCCTTCATGTCAGCACCCATCTGTGGCATCACAACTTCGTAGGCCATGTTGGGTCCCTCCTTCAGCGCATAGCGAGGGCGGCCTGGACGATCTGCTCCTCGCTGGGCAGGGCAGCGGTCTCCAGGGCCTTGGCGTAAGGCATCGGCACATCGGCGCCGCAGACGCGGGCGACAGGAGCGTCGAGGTAGTCGAACGCCTGCTCCTGGATGATGGCCGCGATCTCACCGGCGAAGCCCCCGAAGCGCCAGTCGTCCTCGACGACGATGGCGTGCGCGGTCTTCTTAACAGAGGCGACAACCGCCTCGACATCGAGGGGCCGCAGTGTGCGCAGGTTGAGCACCTCCGCCTCGACGGCGCGAGCGGCGAGCATGTCCGCTGCCCGCATCGCTTGGTGAACACTGCCGGAGTAGCCAATAATCGTCAGGTCGCTCCCCTCACGCATCACTTGCGCCTGCCCAAAGGGGATGAGGTATTCTTCCTCCGGCACCTCGCCCTTCAGACCGTAAAGGGCGGTGTGCTCGATGAAGATGACGGGGTTGTCGTCCCGCAGCGCCGTCTTCAGGAGGCCTTTGCCGTCGTAGGGCGTGGACGGCACGACGACCTTGAGGCCGGGCACATGGGCGTACCAGCCCGCCAGGTCGTGCGAGTGCTGCGCGCCGAGCTGGCTGCCGCCGCCGCTGGGCATCCGCAGCGT